>NZ_JBEXMT010000018.1:0-198276 GCF_040610675.1 Nonomuraea sp. NPDC003804 | reverse complement strand
GCGCCGCCCATTTCCGCGAGCCCGGAGCCCGTACACGGCCGGTCTGTCACGCACCTACCGGAACTACACCGTCACCCGGGTACCGGAACTTGACATGGCAGGTAGATCATTTAGTTCGGCGACGTCAACTTGGGTCGTCGAGATGATCATTGAAGGACCAAGTGCTTCTATGCTGCGGGCCGCTTTCTGTGCACGCGCGGAGCGTTGCCTAGCAGCAATGCCGTGTAGTTGAGAGTGGGCGCGAGCCCGCAAGGGGGCGGCGTCATGCGGCCGCGCCAGGTCGGTTGCCCGATTCGGTCGTGGCTGGCCCCGTCGACATCTCGGTTGCAACGGAACCCCGGCACCTGTGGATTAAAAGTCGACAGACATTATGCCGAGCCGTGCCGCGCTATGGGTCAAAGTGTCATTCTGTCCGCAAATACCGCCTTCAAAATGCCCACGAATGTCGCCCGGTGCCACGCCAT
Source organism: Nonomuraea sp. NPDC003804 (assembly GCF_040610675.1). Classification (NCBI taxonomy): domain Bacteria; kingdom Bacillati; phylum Actinomycetota; class Actinomycetes; order Streptosporangiales; family Streptosporangiaceae; genus Nonomuraea; species Nonomuraea sp. NPDC003804. The sequence continues at coordinate 197,812 of NZ_JBEXMT010000018.1, read as the reverse complement.
GCCGTACCGGGTTCGACTGCCGGTCCAGAGCGATTCGTCGACCTGGCTGACCATACGCCGACGAGACCGGCTCGGCGGAGTCCTCCGCGAATACTCACGTGCCGCTTGAACTGCGTGGGCGAGGTATTCGGCAGGCGCAGTCTCCGTCTTCGAACCCACCTGACACGATCAGCGACCGGCCGCAGAGGGCGTAGACACGCGACCCTCCCCGGCCCTACACGCGTTTCCCCAGGTCGACACCCAAATCCGGGCTCAGGTGTGACTATCGACTGCGGAACCTGGGCGCCGCCGCCCGGGACGCTGAGCGGCGCGGTGTCTGGCACGTGCGCGAAGAGTCATGACGCTGGCCGGGCCGCGGAAGAAGGACTCCGGCGCCGCTCGCGAACGTCGGGTGGACTATGTGGCGGTCAGCAGTTCCTCCATGGCCGAGAAGAAGTCCATGACGACCTCCCTGGACACGTACCTCGTGTCCACCGTGAGTTCGACGACCGGCCGATACGCGTCACCACCGATCCGCACGTAGAACTTCATGTTCTCCTGGGTCGACAGCGGGCCGGTCCACTCGATTCTCCGCGCGTCGTCGCGCGTCGTCGCCGGCTGGGGCGATTCTCCATTGCCGCGGCGGCGGCTCTCGGGGGCCAAACGTACGTCGTTGAAGGCGCAGGACAGATCCAGCGAGGTCTCGCGCGCCCGGGCGACTTCGCTGACGACGCGGGCCAGTGACACGGGATCGTATCGAGCGTGCCTGTAGGCCATGTAGAGGCCCCGATGGGCGGCTTGAACAATGGACGCGAAGCTTCCGCCGCACACGTCCACCGAAAGCACACCCCGCTGCGTCAATGATCCGACGTATGAGCGGTCCGCTTGCGTGAAGCGATTTCCGCTCGTCACCTCGATGGTCACCCGCGGTATGGCGAGAACCTTCCCCAGAGCGGACACGGCGGACGCGAGGAACACGGCTGTGGAGGGAACACCCAACTCCTCGGACATCTGGTGCACCGCATCCCCCATCCCCGGGAAGGCGAACTTCACCATGTAGAACGAGTCCGTCGAATCGAAGCGCCTCGTCGGGAACATGGCCGGGCGCGCTGTCGTCAACACGCCTCTCCAGTACTCCAGGGATCTGTCACAGAAGCCGCGGTATCGCGCTGTCGTCTCGAGCGCCGCCTGGTCGAACGGCGTGCGAATCACGGGCGTGAGGTCCATCGGCTCCGCGGCGAGCAGCCGATCGAGCTCGGCCGAGCGGGCATGGCCAACCACTTGCTGGCCAAGCTGGCCGATCTGACGCTGACGGCACAGGACGTCACCGCGTTCACCGCTCCGCTGGTCTTCGACATCTCCGTATGGCAGATGCTGGCCCCCTGATGGCAGGCGGACGCATCGACATCGTCTTCCCGCGACGGCTGCTCAAGCTGCTGGAGCGGACGGGGACCACCGTGGTCGAGCTGGTGCCGACCGTCATCCTCGACGTCCTCGACCCCGAGTCCCCCCACCGGACGTCTTTACCGCACAGGAGATCTCGTTCGTGTCAACGGCGGCGTGGTGCATTACCTGGGGCGGCGCGATCGTCAGGTGAAGCTCGGCGGTATCCGTGCCGAGCTAGGGGAGATAGAGGCGGCATTGAGCAGGCACCATGCCGTGGTCCAGTGCGCGGTGACAGCGTCCTTGCGCGAAGGGCGCGCCGAGCTGACGGCGTTCTACACGACACGGGGCGGCGTCTCCGCACGTGCGCTCGAGGAGTTCCTGAAGTCCCTGCTGCCCGCGGCATCCCTTCGCCGGTACCCCCGTACAGGCTGTGTCGTATGCGCGTCATCACCCACGCCCCGTTCTTGGCAGGGGCGTCGGCGATCCTGCCCGTCGGCGGGCGCCAAGGCCCGCCAACGGGCGGCACCGCTGGGTGAGCCTGCCAGAGACACTCAGACGTTGTCCCAGATCCGGCCGTCGCCCAGCTCGACGGGGACGCCGACGAGGGAGCCGTACTCCGTCCACGACCCGTCGTAGTTGCGTACCTCGGGCAGGCCGAGCAGTTCGTGCAGGACGAACCAGGTGTGCGCGGAGCGCTCGCCGATCCGGCAGTAGACGATCACTGGGCCCTCCGGCTCGCCATAGAGCGCGCGCAGCTCTTCCTGGGACCTGAACGTGCCGTCGGAAGCGCAGGCCCTGGACCAGGGAACGTTCGTGGCGGTGGGCACGTGTCCAGGCCGCTGCGCACCCTCCTGAGGCAGGTGGGCAGGGGCGAGCAGGCGGCCCGCGTACTCGTCGGGCGAGCGCACGTCGATCAGCTTGACGCTGCCGACGCCCTTGATCACGTCTTCCCGCAACGCCCTGATGTCGGTGCGGGGCTCGTGGGCCAGGTAGGCCGTGGGCCGGCGGGCAGGCTCATCGAGAGTGAGCGCCCTGCCATCGAGCTCCCACTTCTTACGTCCGCCGTCGAGCAGCCGGACGTCCGCGTGGCCGTAGATCGTGAAGTACCAGTAGGCGTAGGCCGCGAACCAGTTGCTGTTGCCCCCGTAGAGCACCACCGTGTGATCACTGGAGATGCCTTTTCTGGCCATCAGCCTTTCGAACCCGGCCTTGTCGACGAAATCCCTCCGGACGGGATCCTGCAGGTCCGTGGTCCAAGCCAGGCGAACCGCTCCCGGCAGATGACCTCTGTCGTAGGCGGAGGTGTCCTCGTCCACTTCGACGAAAACCACCCGGGGGTCGCTCAGATGCGCCTGCGCCCAGTCAGCGTCCACCAGCGCTGTGTCCCTGCTCATGGGAAAGCCCTCTCTATCCGGACATTTGTTGGGTCCAGCGTGAAGCCGGCGGATTGACGTCGGATGACAGGGCCCATGACGGATCTGGGAGACCGTCAATCAATCATCAAGTTCGTGACTGCAGGAGCCAGAGGACGACCACGTTCGACGGGGAGACCTCTGCCGAAGTGGAATCAGCTCACGACAGGCGCCGGCACGCTGCTCCTCGCCACGTCTGAAAGACGTCCGTGCCGGCAGGGGACACCGTCCACACGCGGTGCTGCCCTGCCGATCTTTGTCGCACCAGCCGCCGACCGGCCAGAGCGGTCGCGATGCTTGACCACGCTCACGCCTGGTCAGCCGGAAGGGGCGCGCACCTCGTGGTCGGCGGCGCTTGACGCATTCGAGGGCGTCGGCGTGCCGAAGGCTGAGCCTCGGCGTGCGCAAGCAGGCATGCCGCAGGCGGCGGCGAGAAGGCGGTTCTCCGGGGCGTCCCACGACCCGAAGCCTCGCGATCGTGTGCTTCCGTCACAGGTTTCCGCCGTCTTCCTCATGCAGCCACCTGCCTCGAACGGGTCACTCATTGACCGCCGGTTCGAGCTTGCTCCAGGTCCGCTCGCCCGCATCCTGAACCAGCAGGGGCATGTACGGCCGCTTCTCATTCACCTTGTCCCAGCGGACCGCGGCCTTGGCGCCGGTGTTCATCTCCACGTCGTCCGTGGTGAACCGGATCTCGTCCTTCTTGTCCTGGTAGATGACCTCGATGCCATAGGCTGCGCTGTCGCCCTTGACCTTGCTGGTGTCCAGGATGAAGCGGCCGAAGCGCTTGCCGTCCAGGGGAAGTTCGGCGCTCATCGTGCTACCGGCGACGTCGGCGGAGTTGGAGACGTTGAAGGTGAGGTACTCGTCGTCGGAGATGCTGGCGCCGAAGTGGACGACGGGGGAGACCGTGTCGCTGGCGGTGTAGCCGAACTTGCTCATGTCGGCACTGACGTCGAAGACGTCCTTGGCTCCCTTGCGGAGCTGGATCTGCTCCGCGGCGACGTCGAAGGCGTCGTAGATGATGCCCACCTGGACGTCCTTCACGTCCTTGGTCAGATGGCCGCCGTCCACGGTGATGGTGAAGTGGTTGCCGCCGGGAATGGTGTACTCGGGTTCGGGGTCGTCGCCGGGTTTGCCGCCCTTGGGCTTGCCGACTGCGGCACCGGGGATCTCGTTCACCAGTTCGCCGTCGACGTAGCCGGTTCTGCGGCCGGCGTCATCGGTCAGGAGCAGGTGCGGGTGGTTGGCGGCGTCGCCGTCCAGGTAGACGAGCTTGATGTCGGCGGCCGGTTCGCCCTTGGCGGAGCCCTTGCCGCTCTGCTCGCTGTCGTCGTTCCTGCCGCAGAAAGAGCAGGGCTGGATCTCGGTGACGGCTTCGACAGGGGTCAGTTCCAGGGTGCGGGTTTCGGCGTCGCCCTCATAGAGGTTGACGGGTTCGCCGGGTTTGGTGGTGGTTTTGTACTCCCAGGTGTCGCGCGTCAGATCAACCCTGACCTTCTGCGTGACGCCCGGGTAGTTGTTGTCGTACACCAGGATGTTGACCTGCCCGTCGCCGGCCTTCTCGATCGCGTAGGGCGTGATCTCGTGGCCGCCGGAGCCGTCGCGTTTGTAGAAGCCGAGCGACATGCCCTCCTTCTCCTCGGCGGACCAGGCTTGGATGAGGCGGTCGACGATCTGGCCGGGCGTGCCCTTGATCATTTGCTGCTTCACGACGGCGCCGTACTGGGTGGCGAAGTTCTGGGCGATGACGCTCTGGAGGGGCTGGTTGTCCTCCTTCGCCAGTTCCGGGGTGGTGTCGGCGCCGTAGTCCGAGGCGTTGAGCGTCTGTTGCCACATCTGGAGGCTGGTCAGCGACATGCCGTAGCAATGGCCGGCGTCCATGGACTTGTTGGTGTGCTCCATCCACGCCTCGGCCTGCGGGATGAGCTCGCAGGACTCGGTTTCCGCGTCGATGCAGACGGCGTCGCCGAACAGGTTGTGGACCTCCTGGGAGGTCAGGTTGGTCTCGTCCCCGCCGCCGTAGTTCTCGAACCCGAAACCGTTGGTCTCGGGTCGGAAGCCGCTGTCGGCGATGAGTTCCCCAGTGGGGGCGTCGTCGATGGCCGTTCCATAGGTCAGGTTTCCTTTGCCGCCGCTGTCCTCGGTGTCCGAGCACGCGGTCGCGGTCGCGGTGAGCATCACGGCGACCGTCAGGGCCGCAAGGGTTCTCGAGGGCATGAGCTGACGGTGGCGGGCTCGGATTGACGATCCATAACCAGTCGGTTGACAGCGGATCTGCTTGAAGGGATCACGGGGCAGGTCATTCAGCAGGCGCCGGGTGCGTGGAGCTGTCCGCGTCCACGGCCAACGCCGGCGGGGCGGGCTCCGTATCCCCTTGCGCAGCTTTCATCCGCAGAAGGGAAAATCTCCGTGCGACGAAGAGCTCTCCTGGCCGGGCTCGTGGCCATGACCTCCACCCTGGCGGGGACGTCCGCCCCCGCCTGGTCCGCCGGACGCGCTCCTGCTGACACGGTCCTGGAATGGTTTGACGTGTCCGCGTCCGTCATCCCGCCTTCGACCCGGCAGACGCCTCAGGTGACCAACGGCCGGGCGTGGGCGATCGCCTGGATCGCCGCGAGCCGCGCGCTGCGAGGCGACAGCCGGTCCCGCGACTTCCAGAACGCGGCGCTCGCGCAGGCCGTGCACGACTCGCTGGCGGCGCTCGTCCCCAGCCAGACCGGCACGCTCGACAGCGCGCTGGCCCGCACGCTGGACCGCGTCCCCGCCGGGGCCGCCAGGGACCGCGGCGTGCTGGCGGGGCGCGAGCAGGCCCGCCGCACCCTGGCGGAACGGGCCGGCGACGGCCTCGACGCCGCGTCGGTCAACACCCCCTACACGCCTCCGCCTGCGGCGCCCGGCGTGTGGCGGCCGACGCCTCCCGGCGAGGAGAGCGCGGTACAGGCAGGGCAGGCTCGTGGCAGGACGTTCCTGCTCGGCCAGGCCGACCGGTTCCGTCCAGGCTCCGCCCCCGCCCTCGACTCGGCGCGGTACCTGAGGGACCTCGCCGAGGTGCGCGCCTACGGCGTCAAGGACAGCGCGGTACGGACGCCGGAGCAGACGGCGACCGCGACGCTGTGGTCCCAGGCCTCCCTGTCCGGCTACACCCAGGCGTTGCGCGCGGCCGTCGCGCACGCCGGCGGATCTCCCGCTCGGCGCGCCGAACTGGTCGCCGTCTTCCACGCGGTGACCGTGGACGCGCAGATCGCGGTGTTCGACGCCAAGTACACCTACACGCGCTGGCGGCCGATCACCGCGATCAGAGAGGGCGGCGACCCGGCCTGGGAGCCGCTGATCACGACGCCCGCGCACCCCGAGTACCCCGGTGGCCACTCCACCTACGCGGGCGCTGCCGAACAGGTCCTCACGCGGCTGGCCGGCCCCAGGACGGCGCCGTTCCAGATGACGGGTCCGGCGGGTACGAGCCGCACCTACACCGAGTGGCGGCAGCTCACCAGGGACAACGTGAACGGCCGAGTCTGGTCGGGCATCCACTTCCGCTTCTCCGACGAGAGCGGCGCGCGGCTCGGCGACCGCGTGGCCCTGTGGGGCCTGCCCAGGGCCCAGGCGCTGTTCCGCTGAACCGAGGACCGTTTTCGGGCCGCCCAGTCAACCCGACCGGCTGGGCGGCCTGGAGTACAGGCGTGATCCAGTACGACGCCGACCGAACGGGATCATCAGGATCAAGCGCCTGCCCGGCAAGCCTCTCACCTTCGTCCCTAGGCCTCTCCAAGAGCGGTAAGAGTGCAATCTCAGCCGCCGCCGTCAGCAGGCCCGCGGTGACGAAGGCCGGGTAGGGGGAGTCGAGGGCGTACGCGGTCGCTCGCTGCCCTCGATCCGTGCACCGCGCTTCAGGTGCGTTCAGGTTCGCTTCAGCAAGCCCACGGGAAGGTGAACCGGCTTCGCGGCCCAGTACCGCGAGCCAACCCCGATGGACGAACTCCGATGAGCGGGCCTGACTGCACGGTTGCGCCGCGGTGCTTCGTGCTGCCCGCTCATCCCCTTGTCACCTGCGAGAGGCCCCCATGATTCACTCCCACAGATCGCTCGCAACCGTGGTGGCCGGCGCGGCCCTGCTGGCCGCTGTGACCGGCTGCGCTTCGACCGGTCAGGCGCAGCCCTCGGCGGCTCCTTCCGTGGATCCCCAGAACAAGCAGCGCCAGAGCCAGGCCCAGCTCGCCGCCTGCATGAAGGGCAAGGGCTTCACCTACCACCCGATCGTCTCCGCGCCGGACCTCCCCGAAGCGCAGAAGAAGGAGATGTCCGGCGACTACGAGGCCATGAAGAAGCACCGGAGCAAGTACGGCTTCGGCTGGGCCGCCTCGATCGTCTATCCGAACGACCCGGGCGGGCGCATGGTCTCCCGGACCATTGAGGGCCCGGGAGACGACCCGAACGCGAAGGTCATCGCCGGGCTGTCGAAGGCACAGCGGGAGGCCTACTTCGCCGGGATGGACGCGTGCATGCTGGAGATGCTCAACAAGGCCACCGGCCGCAAGATGACCTCCATGCAGGAGGCGGCCAAGGCCCAGTCCGAGATGATGAAGCAGGCCATCAACCGCGAGCTGAACGGCGACGCCCGCCTGGTGGAGCTGGCCGGCCGGTTCGCCGACTGCCTCAAGGGCAAGGGCTTCACGGTCACCTCCCAGCGACCCGTCGAGATCGCCAACAGCACCGAGGGGCCGTTCGGGCAGGAGCTGAGAAAGCTCGGCGAGAAACCCACGCCCGAGCAGGCCCGCCCTCTCCTGACGCGCGAGATCAAGGCCGCGCTGGACGACCTGGAGTGCGGCAAGGACTTCTACGCCGCCTTCCGGCCCAAGCTGAACGCCGTCTACGAGCAGGCCGGCCCGGTCGCGGGCATGGGCATGGCCGTCGCGGGATAGCCCCTGAGGGCCCGCCGCTTCCATCCCTCCCTCCCTTTCCATCGAAGCGAGTTCAGTATGCGCAAGTTCAGGGCGTCCGCAGGCGAGCCGGCCGCGGAGCCCGGCGGACCCGGCGGTCCAGGCGGTTCAGGCACAGGCAGGTCGGGTGCCTCGAAGGCCGGTCTCTCGAGGAACAAGGTGCTGGCCGGTGTCGTGGCCGCGGTGGTGGCGCTCGCCGGCATCGGCTGGGCGGTGGGTGCGGATCTGCGGTCCCCCGCCGACCAGTTGGCCGCGCGCCGCCCACCGAAGCCGTCCCTGGTCACCGCACTGGTCGAACGGCGGAAGCTCACCAGCACCGTCACCGTCAACGGCACGCTCACCTACGGCTCCCCGCTGCCGGTCTCGCTAGCCGGCACGGTCGGTGTGACCGGCGCCACGGGTGGAGGCGGCGGTACGGGCGGAGGCGGCGGCACGCCCCAGCGCGTCACCAAGGCGCCCCAAACCGGCCCGATCGGTGAGGGTGACGTGCTGATGCAGGTCAACGGGCGGCCGGTGTTCGTCTTTCGCGGGCGGCTGCCGATGTACCGGCCGCTGGTGCCGGGCACCGAAGGCGACGACGTCCGCCAACTGCAGCGCGCGCTGCGCCGCAAGGGCGTGCGGGTACCTGTCTCGGGCGTCTTCGACCAGGCCACCGTCACCGCGGTGAAACGCTGGTACGCCAAGCGTGGCTACCAGGCCCAGGAGCCTGACATGGAGGCGCGCAAGAACCTGCAGACCTATCGCGAGACCGTGCGCAACAGGCAGGCGGAGCTGGCCGAGGCCCGCAAGGCGCTGGATGAGGGTCTCGATGTCCAGCCGCTCAAGCTGCGCCTCGACAACGCCCGCCGCGACCTGCGCTCGGCCGAGCGGGCGCTGCGGGAGGCGATGCGGCAGGACATGACGCCCGATCAGGCCGCCAAGCTGACGAGCCTGCGGCAGGCTGTGCGCACCGCCGAGGAAGCGGTGCTCGCGGCCGAGAAGGAACTGACCGAGGCCATGGAGCAGAACAACAACACCCCGCCGCCGGCGCCGCCGCCCGCGCCGACGCCGTCCGGCACACCCTCCGGCACCCCGTCACCACCTGCACCACCGCTGCCCACTCCCACACCGTTCCGTTCGACGGACACCCGCCTGCTGGAGATGAAGCTCGCCAACGCCCGGCAGGCCCTGGACGAGGCCCGCACGGCCGTGGACGACTACTTCGAGCAAGTCCGCGACGAGCAGGACAAGCGGCTGGAGGAACTGCGCAAGGGGGTGCGCACCGCCAAGGAAGCCGAGGCCACCGCCAAGCAGAGCCTGCGCAGGGCCCGGGAGGTCTCGCCGCTGCGGATGAAGGTCAGCAACAGCGCCGCCGGCCTGGCCGACGCCCGCGACATGCTGGCCGGGTTCCTCAAGACCTACGGCGTCAGTCTCCCGGCGGGCGAGGTCGTCTTCCTCCCGACGCTGCCGGCCCGCATCGACAAGGCCGAGGTCAAGCCCGGCGACACCATCGAGTCCAAGGTCGCCACCGTGACGAGCTCCGCCTTCGCGATCACCGGGTCGGTGGACGCCAAGGAGGCCAAGCTGCTGCGCCGGAACCAGAAGGCCACCATGGAAACCCTCGACGGCACCCTGCTGCAGGCCAGGCTGGCCGCCACGGGGGAGGCCGCCCGCGTCACCTCGCAGGACAAGGAAGACGAGAAGCAGGACACGCCCGACACCGGCTCGGTGCCGGTTCTGCTCACTCCCGACACCGCCAAGGGGCTCAAGGCGCTGGTCGGCTCGTCGCTGACGGTGCGGATCTCCGTCGGCTCGACCGAAGGGGAGGTGCTCAGCGTGCCGGTCGCCGCCGTCGTCACCTCCGCTGACGGCCGTCCCCGGGTGCGGGTGGCGCTCGACGGCGACAGGACCCGCGAGGTCGAGGTGCGCACCGGGCTGACCGCCGACGGCAACGTGGAGATCACGCCCGTGCAGGCCGGGACGGTCAAGGAAGGCGACCGGGTCGTGGTGAGCGATGCCTGAGCCCGTCATCGAGCTGACCGGCGTCTGCCGGGAGTTCCCCGCCGACCCGCCGGTGCGCGCGCTGGACGACGTCACACTGCGCGTCGACCACGGCGACTACGTGGCCATCATCGGCCCGTCCGGGTCCGGCAAGTCCACTCTGCTGAACATTCTCGGGTTGTTGGACCGGCCGAGCTCGGGCTCGTACCGGCTGGACGGCATCGAGACCACCGCCCTGCGCGACGGCGCGCGAACCCGGCTGCGCGGCGCGCGCATCGGGTTCGTCTTCCAGTCCTTCCACCTGCTCCCCCACCGGACGGTGGCCGAAAACGTGATGCTCGCCGAGGTCTACGGGCAGCACCCGCGCCGCGGTCGCCTGGCCCGTGCCGAGCAGGCCCTGGAGCAGGTGGGCATGGGACACCGCATCGGTTTCCGGCCGGACCGCCTGTCGGGCGGCGAACGCCAGCGGGTGGCCATCGCCCGCGCCCTGATGGCCCGTCCGTCCCTGCTGCTGTGTGACGAGCCCACCGGCAACCTCGACAGCCGCAACACCGAGGCCGTGCTCGACCTGTTCGACGGGCTGCGCTCCCAGGGCCTGACCATCCTGGTGATCACACACGAGGACGAGGTCAGCGCCCACGCCAAGCGCCGGGTGCGCATCGGCGACGGCATCCTGACCGAGCAGGGGTGAGCATGAACATCCGCGATCTGTGGGCCGAGTCCCTGGCGGGGATGCTGGCCCGTCCCGTCCGATCGGCCCTGACCACCCTGGGCACCGTCCTGGGGATCACCACGCTGGTGGTCACCATGGGCATCGCCGCGACCGCCGGCAACCAGATCGTCGGCCGCTTCGACGAACTGCTGGCCACCAGTGTCACCGTCGAGGTGCCGCAGAACAGCCGCCAGGCCCTGGTGTCGTGGGAGGCCGCCGCGGAACTTCGGCGGCTGCGCGGCGTGGTATCGGCCACCGCGCTGGCGCAGAGCGACAAGAGCTCCAACCTCGTGGTGACCGCCAACAACCTGCTCGACCCGACCCAGGTGGCCGGGCAGACGCTCGCCGTCGTCGCGGCCACCCCGGACCTGCCGGCCACCACCCGCGGCAGACTGCTGACCGGCCGCTTCTACGACGCGGGCCACCTCACCCGCGGCGACCGCGTCGTCGTGCTGGGCGAGCAGGCCGCCGCAATGCTCGGCATCACCCGGCTGGACCACGCGCCGGCGGTGTTCATCAACGACCGCGCCTACACCGTCATCGGCATCATCGGCGGCCTGCAGCGCGAGCAGATCCTCGCCAGCGCGGTCCTGGTGCCGCCCACCCTCGGCCCCGACTTCGGCCTGAAGAACGTCACCCGCGTCCTGGTCGGCACCCAGCTGGGCGCCGCCGAGCTGATCGCCCGCCAGGCCCCCCTCGCCCTCAGCCCCAACCACACCGGGGAACTCCAGGTGATCGCCCCGCCCAGCCCCAAGCGCGCCCGCGACGGCGCCCAGGACGACGTCAACGGCCTGTTCCTCATCCTCGGCCTGGTCTCCCTGATCGTGGGCGCGGTCGGGATCGCCAACGTCACCCTGGTCACCATCATGGAACGCGTCGCCGAGATCGGCCTGCGCCGGGCCCTGGGGGCCGCCCGTCGCCACATAGCCGCTCAGTTCCTGCTGGAGTCCAGCCTGATCGGCCTGACCGGTGGAGTCATCGGCGCCAGCCTGGGCACCGTCGCCGTCGTCGTGGTGGCGGCCGTCCGCCAGTGGACCCCGGTGCTGGACATCCGTCTGGCCCTGGCCGCCCCCGCGGTCGGCGCGCTGGTCGGGCTTCTGGCGGGACTGTATCCGGCCTTGCGCGCCGCCCGCATGGAGCCCGTCGACGCCCTGCGCTGACCGGCGACCGGCCGGCGGGGGTGAGCGGCCCGCGATCGCCACATTGCTTGGCATGCTGCGCGGGTTTATCGCTGCAGGAAGGCCACCCGCCCGCCACCCGTCCAGTTTCGACTGCAAGGCTGCAACTCGCACAGGCCACCCCGGTTCGTCGTTCATCGTCTGCACTCAGAGTGGGGCCGAAACAGACTGGTGATCAAGATGTCCGGAACTGAGCCGAAGAGCGCCCACCGCAGGTCATGAGCCGTTCAGCAGGCCCCACTGCTCGCTGTTGTAGGTCGGGAACGCCAGGCTGTTGTCGCGGATGTTGCCGAGCTTCGCGTTGTAGGCGAGGAAGGACCTGTTCTGGTAGAGCGGCAGGATCGAATAGTCCGATGAGACGATCTTGTCGGCTTCCTGCAGCTTCTTGGTCGCCTCTTCGGCGTCGGTCGCCGACAGGGCGTCGTCGAGGAGTTCGTCGACCTTGGGGTTGCCGTAGTTGCCGAGGTTGAAGCGGCAGAAGCTCGCGCCCTCCTCGCAGCTCAGGAAGTACGGGATGTTGCTGGTCGCGGTGAACGGCGACTGCGACACCGTGCCCACCGTGAGCGCCCAGTTGCCTTCCTGGACGGCGTCCATCGTGTTGGACACCGTGGCCACCTGCACGTCGACGCCCAGCGGGGCGACCGCGGCCTTGACCAGCTGTGCCTCGCTGGCACGCAGCTGGTCGCCCGCCTGGACGGCGAAACGCAGCGTGCCCACGGCCTTGCCGTCCGGTGCGACGAGCTTCGTGCCGACTCCGGTGTATCCGGCGTCGGTCAGCGTCTTCTTGGCCTTCTCGGCGTCGCCGATGCCGTACTCGAAGGCGCTCACCACGTCGGCGTAGCCGGGCGCCCCGCTGAGGAACATCTGGCTCAGCCGAGGTTCCGCGGTGCTGTCGAACTGGCCGATCGTCTTGGCGATCAGGTCCTTCACGCTCACCGCCTGGAAGATCGCCTTGCGCAGGGCGACGTCCTTCAGGGCCGGGGCGTTGTGGTTCAGCCAGATCTGGTGAACCGACGCGCTCGGCGTCACCTGGTAGCGGACCGCGGGCAGGTCGTCGACCTGCTGGACGATGTCCACCTGCGGGTTGGGATAGATCACGTCGACCTCGCCGTTCGCCAGCGAGGTCGGCTGCTGGGAGACGTCGGTGATGAGACGGAAGACGAGCTTGTCCAGGTGTGGCGCCTTGCCGTACCACTTCTCGTTGCGGACCATCACCACCGAGCCGTCGGCGGTGAACTCCTCGATCCTGAACGGGCCCGCGGAGAACTTCGGGACCGACTTGGCGAAGCCTTCGTTGAAGCTCTTCTCCAGGCCGGCGGGGGTGTCGGTGGGGCCGTAGGTCTTCGCGACGTGGGCCGGCAGGATCGGCGAGAACAGGGCCTGCCAGTCGACGTACGGCCGGTCGAAGACGACGGTGACGGTCCGGCCCTGGTTCGAGCCCTTGACCGAGGTGATCCGGTCGTAGCCGGCGGTGTTGCCGGCCTGGCACTTCGGGCACTGGCGGGGGTTGAGCGCCCGCCAGGTGTAGGCGAAGTCGTCGGCCGTGATCGGCGTGCCGTCGGACCAGACGGCCTTGGGGTCGATGGTGTACGTGATCGTCTGCGGCTTGTCGGCGGTCTTCTCCGCGCTCGTCACGAGCGTCTCGTTGCGGGCCACCGTCCCGTCCGGCTGGATGACGAACGCGTTCGGCAGCAGCACGCTGGAGATGTCGATCACCGAGTAGGTGGCGCCGCCGGTGTTCAGGACGTTCCAGTTCGAGATCGGATAGGTGATCGTGTAGGTCACTGTGCCGCCGGTGCCGACGGCGGTGGTGGCGTTGACCGTGTTCAGCTCGCCGGTGACGCGGCCGTCGCCGGACGTCGCCGTCTTCGCGCCGCCGCCGCCCGCACAGGCGGTGAGCAGCAGCGCCAGGGCGCCGGCCGTCAGCGCCATCGAGTTCGTTCTGCGGATAGCCATGGTCGGCTCCCAGGGGTGAGAAGGTTCAGTGGCGCTCGCCGCGCAGCTGAGCGACGGCTTCGGCAGCCGCCCAGCCGATCAGCGTGTCGAGGTGCGGGGCGTTGGGGGTGGGGTCGATGGCGTGCACCCAGGCTCGCGCGCCGAGCCGGCCGAGGACCTGCTCCGCCTGCTCCTTCACCGTGACCTGCCGCGCCGCAGCGCCCGGCCGGGCAACTGCCCGGTGGGGACGCCGTCGGCGAGCGCGGCCGTCCCGTTGACCACCACGTGCCGGATCCCGCGGGCGTAGCGGTGCGGGTCCTCGTAGGTGGCGAGGTCGCCGACGGTGGCGGGGTCGAACACGACGATGTCGGCGTAGGCGCCGGGGGTGAGCAGACCACGGTCGCGCAGGCCGAGGTTGGCGGCCGGGAGGCTGGTCATCCGGCGTACGGCCTCGCCGAGCGTGAGAAGCCCCTGCTCGCGCACGTATCGGCCGAGGACGCGGGCGAACGTCCCGTAGGCACGCGGATGGGTGGGAACGTCGGTGTGGGGCGGTTCGGCGGCGAAGGTCTCGGCGTCTGAGCCGACGGAGACCCACGGGTTGCGCAGCGCGGTTCGCAGCACCTCCTCGTCCATCATGAAGTACATGGCGTGCAGCGACGGATCCTGCTCGACCAGGCACAGCAGCGTCTCCACCGGGTCGGCGCCCCGCTCCTCCGCCGTCTGCTGGAGGCTGAGCCCCCGGTAGCGGGCCACCGGCCCCTTCGGGTCGGGCAGCAGCATCACACCGTCCGCGCCGCCCGAGGCCAGGTAGATGTTCTCCCACCGCTCCGACGGCGTCCGCACGCCCTCGTGGATGCGGGCGCGCTCGGCCGGGTCGGCCAGCCGGGCCACGAGCGCCTCGTGGCCGCCCTCGTGGAAATGCGGCGGTATCGAGGCGGCCAGGTGGGTCTGCCCGGCCAGATAGGGGTAGATGTCGGCGGTCACCGGCAGGCCGGCGGCGCGGGCGGCCTCGACCTTCTCCACGGCGCGGGCCATCTTCGGCCAGTTGCGCCGTCCGGCCGCCTTGAGGTGGTAGATCTCGGCCCGTACCTCGGCGCGGCGGCCGATCTCGATCAGTTCGTCGACCGCGTCGAGGAAGTGGTCGCCCTCGCTGCGCAGGTGGGAGATGTACATGCCGTCGTACCGTGCGACGACTTCGCACAGCGCGACCAGTTCGTCGGTCGGCGCGAAGCATCCCGGCGGGTAGATGAGCGCCGATCCCAGGCCCAGCGCGCCGTCGGCCATCTCCTCGTCCAGGACGCCGCGGACATGGGAGAGCTCGGCGGCGGTCATCGGCCGGTCCTCCGAGCCGGCCCCGATCATGCGCAGGTTCTCCGCGCCGACGAAGCTCGCGACGTTCTGGACGACGCCCTTGCTCTCCAGGTGCGCCAGGAACTCCGACAACCGCTCCCACACCAGCGGGGGAGTGGCGGGACCGAAGACCGCTTCCAGCTCGGCCCGGACGGCGGGGGTGAAGGGGCCGATCGAGATTCCCTCGCCGAAGACCTGGGTGGTGACGCCCTGGTAGAGGTCGGACAGGCCACGGCCGTCCGTCTCCAGGGTGAAGTACGCGTGACTGAGCACGTTCACGAACCCGGGCGCCACCACCAGCCCGGTCGCGTCCAGCGAGGGCGCGTCGTGGCCGCCCGCCTCGGGGCCGACGGCGACGATGCGATCGCCTTCGACCAGGACGTCGGCAACGCGGCCGGGGCCGCCGCTGCCGTCATGGACTGTGCCACCGCGGATCACCAGAGAAGCCGACATGCGGTCATCCTGCGACGCCGGGCGCGCCGAGTGTTCATCGGATCCGATGAACTGACGCCGATCTTACGTCGCGTACGACGAAGTGCACGCCGGCCGAAACGACTGCACTGAGTGACCACAGCTCACCCGCGACAGAGAGCGGTGATCCGACCGTGCTCACCTATACGTTCCGCCGCCTCCTGGTCGCCCTGCCGGTGATCGTGGCCTCGACCTTCGTCGTGTTCCTGCTGGTGACGATGTCCGGCGACCCGCTCGCCAACCTCAAGGGCCGCAACCCGCCCCCGTCCCCGCAGGTCATCGCGGTCGAGGAGCACCGGCTGCACCTGGACCAGCCGGTGCTGCAGCGCTACTGGACCTGGATGGCCGGCGTGGCCCGCGGGGACTTCGGCCCTTCGGTGCGGACCAACCTGGACATCGGCCACGAGATCGCCGCCAGGTTCGGCGTCACACTGCGGCTCATCG
This sequence comes from Nonomuraea sp. NPDC003804, assembly GCF_040610675.1. Classification (NCBI taxonomy): domain Bacteria; kingdom Bacillati; phylum Actinomycetota; class Actinomycetes; order Streptosporangiales; family Streptosporangiaceae; genus Nonomuraea; species Nonomuraea sp. NPDC003804. The sequence goes on along the minus strand of NZ_JBEXMT010000018.1, from coordinate 182,025 downwards.
CCGTGGCCGTCGTCCTGGCCCTTCTGCTCGCGGTGGTGGTCGGCGTCCTCAGCGCGGTGAAGCAGTATTCGGGCGTCGACTACGGGTTCACCTTCGCCGCCTTCCTGTTCCTGTCGATGCCGTCGTTCTGGTTCGCCGTCCTGCTCAAGCAGGGCGGGATCTCGCTCAACCAGCTCGTCGGGGACCAGGTCGTGTACACGATCGGCGAGAGATCCGTCGTCGTGGACGGCGGCGCCTGGGCACAGCTGGCCGACACGGCCGGTCACATGGTGCTGCCGACGATCTCGCTGGCGCTGATCTCGTTCGGCGCGTGGAGCCGGTTCCAGCGCGCCTCGATGCTCGACGTGCTCAACAGCGACTACGTGCTGTTCGCACGGGCCAAGGGACTGTCGCGGAGACGCGTGGTCGTACGGCACGCGCTGCGCACCGCGCTCATCCCCATGACCACGGTGACCGCGCTCGACTTCGCCTCCCTGATCTCCGGCGCCGTGATCATCGAGACGGTCTTCCAGTGGCGCGGGCTCGGCGACTTCCTCGTCACCTCGGTCAACCAGCGCGACGCTTACGCGGTGCTGGCCTGGCTGCTCGTGGTCGCCGTGGCGGTCATCGTGTTCAACCTCATCGCCGACCTCCTGTACGCCCTTCTCGACCCGAGGATCCGCTATGAGTAAGAACACCGAGGCGATGACGGTCCGCCCCTCGCCGTCGGCTGCCGTCGTGCGCCGGCGCAGCCAGGGCGAGCTGGTGCTGCGCCGCTTCCTGCGGCACAGGGCGGCGGTGATCAGCCTGGTGCTGTTCGTCGCCGTCGTCCTGCTGGCCTTCGCCGGCGGCGCGCTCTGGCGCCACGACTACGCCGACATCACCTCGGCGGTGTCGGAGCCGCCCTCGTTCGAGCATCCCTTCGGCACCGACAACCTCGGCCACGACACCTTCGCCCAAGTGCTGCGCGGCACCCAGCGCTCGATCGAGATCGCCCTGCTCATCGCGTTGCTGGCCGGGCTGGTGGGGACCCTGTGGGGGGCCTTCTCCGGCTACTACCGAGGTGTCGTCGACAGCGTGATGATGCGGTTCGCCGACCTGGTCCTCACCCTGCCGCTGCTGGCGGTCGCCGCGGTGCTGACCCGCGGCACCTCGGGCTCGTGGTGGTTCGTCGCCCTGGTCATCGCCTCCCTGCAGTGGGCGTACGTCTCCCGCGTGGTGCGCGGCGTCGTGCTGTCGCTGCGGGAGAAGGAGTACGTGGAGGCCGGCCGCGCGCTCGGCGCCACCGACCGCTGGATCATCTTCCGGCACCTGATCCCCAACGCGCTCGGGCCGATCATCGTCAACGTCACGATCCTCGTGGCGGCCGCCATCCTGGTCGAGACGGCCCTGTCGTTCCTCGGCCTGGGCGTCCAGCCGCCCGACACCTCGCTCGGCCTGCTGGTCAGCGGAGCCACCACGGCGGTCAGCACCCGGCCCTGGCTGTTCTACTTCCCCGGCGCGTTCATCGTGGTGATCGCCCTGACCATCAACTTCATCGGAGACGGGCTGCGCGACGCCTTCGACCCCACCCAGCGGAAGGTGCGCCCATGACCCGCGAGATCGTGCTGGAGGTCGAGGACCTCACGGTGTCGTTCCCGACCGAAGACGGCCTGGTCAGAGCGGTGCGCGGCGTCAGCTACACCCTGCGGCGGGGCGAGGTGCTCGGCATCGTCGGCGAGTCGGGCTCCGGCAAGTCGGTCACCTCGATGGCGGTGATGGGCCTGCTGCCGGGCTCGGCGAAGGTCGGCGGCTCGGTCCGCTTCCGCGGCCAGGAGCTGGTCGGGGCACCGGACAAGGAGCTGCGGACCATCCGCGGCGGCCGGATCGCGATGGTCTTCCAGGACCCGATGACCTCGCTCAACCCCGTCTACCCGGTGGGCGACCAGATCGCCGAGGCGGTCAGGGCGCACAACGACGTCAGCGCCGCGGCCGCCCGCGAACGCGCGATCGAGCTGCTGGCGATCATGCAGATCCCCCGGCCCAGGGAACGCGCCCGCGACTACCCGCACGAGTTCTCCGGCGGCATGCGCCAGCGCGTCGTCATCGCCACCGCGATGGCCAACGACCCCGACGTCATCATCGCCGACGAGCCCACCACCGCGCTCGACGTGACCGTCCAGGCGCAGGTGCTGCGGGCGCTGGAGACCGCGCGGGCCGCGACCGACGCCGCCATGGTGCTGATCACCCACGATCTGGGCGTCGTCGCCGGTACGGCCGACCGGGTCCTCGTCATGTACGCGGGCCGGCCGGTGGAGCTCGGAGACGTCGACTCCATCTACTACGAGCCGCGCATGCCGTACACGCTGGGCCTGATCGGCAGCCTCCCCCGGCTGGACGACGCGCGCAGGGGCGAGCGGCTGGTCCCGATCACCGGCTCGCCGCCGTCCCTGCTCGACCTGCCGCCGGGGTGCCCGTTCGGGCCGCGCTGCCCGATGCGGCAGGAGGTCTGCGAGAGCGCCGAGCCCGAGCTGCTGGCCGCCTCCGCCCCGGACCATCTGGCCGCCTGTCACTTCTCCGCCGACCTGGAAGGGCGGCGTCCCGAGGACGTCTTCGCCCTGACCTCGGCCGACCACCCTGGAGGCGCACGATGAACGGGTCGCCGCTGCTGTCGGTGCGAGATCTGGTCAAGCACTATCCGGTACGCGGCAAGGGGTTGTCGCGGCGTACGGCGGGGCAGGTGCACGCCGTCTGCGGGGTCTCCTTCGACCTGCACCGGGGTGAGACCCTCGGACTGGTCGGCGAGTCGGGCTGCGGCAAGTCGACCACCGGGCGGGCCGTGCTCAACCTGCAGCCGCCGACCTCCGGGCACGTGGTGTTCGATGGCCTGGATCTCGGGACCGTCGGCGCCGCGGAGATGCGCCGGCTGCGGCAGCGCATGCAGATCGTCTTCCAGGACCCCTACGCCTCCCTCGACCCGCGCATGACCGTCAGCGACGCCGTCGCCGAGCCGCTGCGCATCCACGACACCTACCGCCAGGAGGGCCCGGACCGGGTACGGGAGCTTCTCGCCACGGTGGGGCTCAACCCCGAACACGGCAACCGGTACCCGCACGAGTTCTCCGGCGGCCAGCGCCAGCGCGTCGGCATCGCCCGGGCGCTGGCGATGAGGCCCGAGCTGATCGTGCTCGACGAACCGGTGTCGGCGCTCGACGTCTCGATCCAGGCGGGCGTGGTGAACCTGCTCGAGGACCTCCAGGAGCAACTGGGTCTCGCCTACCTGTTCGTGGCCCACGACCTGTCGGTCGTCCGGCACATCGCCCACCGGGTCGCGGTGATGTACCTCGGCCGGATCGTCGAGGTCGGCGACACCGACGAGCTGTTCGACCGGCCCGCTCACCCCTACACCCAGGCGCTCATCTCGGCCATCCCGCTGCCCGACCCGCGGCTCGAACGGGTCAGGGCGCGCGAGCGGATCGTCATCGGCGGCGACGTGCCCAACCCGGCCGCTCCGCCGAGCGGCTGCCGGTTCCGCACCCGCTGCCCGAAGTTCACGCGGCTCACCGAGGCCGAGCGGACGGTCTGCGTCGAGCAGCCGCCCGACCTGGCCGAGCGCGGCCACGGCCATCCGGTCGCCTGCCACTACGCGGAGGCCGCCGCCGGGTGAAGCAGTCAAGCCGGCCGTGGCCGGCACAGGCGTCCTACCGGGCCGCTGTCGCGTCTCTTGCGGCGTTGCCGGTGTCGCCCACCGCTGAGCTGTTCTCGTGGCCGCGAGACGGCTGTCGCTCAGCCTGGGCCGGCCCCCTCGGGACGGACCTTTCCAGCAGCGCTCTGACTTCCGCGGCCTTGGCGGGAAGTTGTTCGTACAGCTCCAGCGCCCGTTCCCAGCACGAGCGCGCCCGGCTGTGCTGGCGCAGGGCGTGCAGCACCTGGCCCAGCTCGCTCCAGGACGCGCCGTCGGCCCAGCCGCCGCCGCGGCGTTCCTCGGCCAGCACGACGGCCGCCTCGGCGTGGGGCAGAGCCTCGGCGGCGCGATCCAGCGCGAGCAGCACCCGGACCAGGTAGATCAGTGTGGACTGCTCCCACGAGAAATTGCGCCGCTGCCGGAACAACGCCAGCGCCTCCCGCAGCAGGGGAAGCGCCTCATGGTGGCGTCCGGCGCGGGTGTACACCTTGGCCATCGCGACCACGGCGTACGGGTCGCGGACGTCGTCGCCCAGGTGGGCCCGCATGACGGTCTCGGCCTCATGGAGGGTCTCGATCGCCTCGTCATAGCGTTCCAGGGAGGCCAGCCGCTGGCCGACGCCATACAGCATGGCCGCCTCCTGATAGCGCTCGCCGAGCTCGTGAAAGCCTGCCGCGGCCTGCCGATAACTGTCGAGCGCCACATCCTGGCGGTCGTGACGATCGGCCTGGATTACGCCCATGGTCGACAGAGCCACCCAATGGTGGTTCATGTCGCCCGCGCGCAGGGTGACCTCCAGGGCCGCGGCGCACTCGGCGATCGCGTCGTCCAGGCGGCCGGCGTCTCGCAGGACATGGGCGAGGGAGGCGCGGGCGCGCCCCTCGACGAAGACCTCGCCCGCGGTAGCGGCGCGGGCGGCGAGGTCGTGGAACCTGGGCACCAGGCTGTTGGACTCATAGGCGAGCAGCAGGATCAGGTCGAGGATCTGCAGCTCGCTCGAGAGATCCATCGCTTGTACCCGGATGAGGCATTCCCGCTCACGGGCGACCCACGCGGTGGCCGCCTCGATCGTGTCGAAGGTGAGCCCTCCCTCAGCCGTCACCGAGGCGGCCGAGGGATCGCCTGGATTGAGGGTGGTGAAGGCGTTGCCTGCCGTGGCGAGGTAGTGCTCCAGCAGCCGGGCGAGCGCCGGCCGGTCGGGCTCGGCCAGCGAGCGTGCGTAGGCGCGCAGCAGGTCGTGGTAGCGGTAGCGGCCGAGGGAGGGGGATTCCAGCAGGCTGAGATCCACCAGCGACTCCACCAGATCCTCTGTCTCGACCTCGCTCAGGTCCAGCATCGCGGCGGCGGCCGCCAGCGGGAGGTCCGGCCCCTGCGACAGCGCGAGCAGCCTGAAGGCTCGGGCCTGGGAGGGATCGAGCTGGCGATACGACAGCTCGAAGGCGGCACTCACGGCCACGTCAGCGGTCCGCAGGGCGCCCAGCCGCTTGCTCTCGTCGGCCAGCTTGTCGACCATCACGCGGATCGGCCAGCCGTGGCGGGTGGCGAGCCGGGCGCCGGCCACCCGCACCGCCAGCGGCAGGCGCCCGCACAGCTCGACCAGGTGCTCGGCGTCCGCCGTCTCCGCGGCCACCCGCGGGGTGCCGACGATCCGCTCCAGCAGCGCCAGCGCCTCGGCGGTGGGCGGCACGTCCACCTCGACGAGGCCGGCGCCCGGCAGGAGGTAGGGGCGTGCCCTGCTGGTCACCAGCACCCGGCAGGAGGACGAGCCCGGCAGCAGCGGCAACACCTGTGCGCGATCATGGGCGTTGTCGAGAACCACCAGCACGCGCCGATCGGCCACCGTGGAGCGGAACAGCGCCGCCCGCTCCTCCAGGGTTTCGGGCAGGAGCTCGTCGGCGACGCCCAGCGCCCGCAGGAAGGCGGCCAGCACAGCCGCCGGATCGGCCGGCGCGGTTCCGGCGCCCTGCAGGTCGGCGAAGAGCTGCCCGTCCGGGAAGTGCTCCCGTACGGCATGCGCCGCCCGCACGGCCAGCGTGGTCTTGCCGACGCCGCCGATGCCGGTCATGACCGTGACCATGGGCGCCTGCCCAGCGTGCGCCGCCAACGTCGCGACCAGGCCGGCGACCAGCTCGGCGCGGCCGGTGAAGTCGGCAGGAACGGGCGGCAACTGCGCCGGGCGCGCCGGGACCCGCATCGCGGCGGGCGCGGGAACGTCGTCGGCGCTCAGCAGGCGCTGAAACAGCTCGGCCACCTCGGGGCTGGGGTCGATGCCCAGCTCGTCGGCGAGCGTCTGCCGCAGGTCGGCGAAGACCGCCAGCGCCTCAGGACGGCGTCCGCCGGCGGCCAGGGCTCGCATCAGCAAGGCCCGCAACCGCTCCCTCAGCGGATATCGCGCCGACAGCTCGGCCAGCTCTGCCAGGACCTGACCTGGCGCCTGCCCGCTGTCCAGCTCCTGGGCACAGGCCGATTCGATGGCCAGGAGCCTGGCCTCCTCCAGGCGGCGCAGGTGAGGTCCGCGCAGGCCGGGAGGCTCACCCGTCCACAACTCCAACGCCTCGCGGTAGGCGCTCTGGCGGGTCAGCCTCTCGAAGTCGGCCAGATCCGTGTCGACGCCGGTGAGCGCGTACCCGCGTCCCCGCGAGACCAGGTGCTCATGGCCTATCGCCTTGCGCAGCAGCGACACGTAGGTGCGCACGATCGAGACCGCCGAAGCCGGGGGCTCGTCGTCCCACAGGGCGTCGACGATTCCCTCGATCGGCACCGTACGCTCACCGGCCAGCACCAGCACCGCCAGCAGCTCCCGCTGCTTCGGCGGCCCGAGCCGCATCTCCGCACCGTCACGCCAGCCGCGCACCGGCCCCAGCACAGCCACCCGTACCGCCACGAACACCCCCGGGCCGAAACTATAGGGGAACGCGCGCGACCGAATCATGGAGATCGCTTTCCTGCCGCGAATCCGGTCCGATCTCCCCGCGTGGCCGGGCCGGCGAGGTGGCGAGCGCACCGTCGCCTTCCACACCAACACCGAGGCGAAGAGCTGGGATCTCCTCTTCAAGATGGCTGAGGCGGAGCTCGGCATCACGCTCGGCGCGTAGGCACCGGGCTCGGGCAGCGACCGCGCCGCCTTCGTGGACCTTCCGGGCTGTTCCCGGCCCGTGGCAGGGAGACCCGGGGAGGCTTGGCGGCCACCTCGTGCGGGGGCGGCTCGGGGAGGGCGGCCAGGGGGCATCCGTCTGCGCTCGCCCGGGAGCGACTCGATTCCGGCTGTGATCAATCGGGTGCTGCGCCACGAGCCGGACCTGAGCGGGCTGCCCGAGCCGCTGCGCGGGATCGCCACCGAGTGCCTGGCCAAGAACCCGCCCCCCATGGTGTGAGGGTGCTCGGTCAGGCAGGGCCCCGGCGCCGCCGCTCCTCGAACACTGCCAGCGCCCGCCTGTGTACAGCGTCAGCCTGCGGCTCGTCCACCAGCGGCATGGCCGGCCGATCCTCGGCGGTGAGGTCTGCCCGCTCCTCGGGGGTCAGGCTGTGGGGGTTGTGGTGAGCGTCCATGTCGCCAGCATCGGCGCCGGCGTGGCGGTCAGGCGGGCGAACAGCGCTTTGTCCTGATCTGCTCAAGAAGCCTCAGTGGTCTGCCATGCTTCGCGAAGGCATTTCTTGACCGTCGGTGCCCCGCGCTCGGGTACTCCGGCGCGGGGTTCGTGCTGCTGCAGCGGATGGTGGAACAGAAGACCGGCCTGCCGCTGGCCCAGTACATGGACAAGGAGGTGTTCGCGCCGCTCGGCATGAAGAACAGCTCGTACGCGCTGTCGCCCGGTTTCGAGCTGGCCGCCGGCCACACCAAGGCCGGCGCCGTCATCCCGGGCAAGCGCAACCGCTACCCGGAGTCGGCCGCCGCGGGCCTCTACACCAACGTCCTCGACCTGTGCCGCCTGGTGTGCTACCTCAACAAGGCGTGGACCGCCTCCGGTGACATCGCCGGACCGCTTTCCAAGGCCTCCACCCGCACGCTGCTCACCGCGGGCCCCCAGCCCACCATGGGGCGCGGCTTCTTCATCGCCGGCTCCGGGACGAACAGCTTCTGCTACACCCACGACGGCTCCAACTACGGCTTCAAGTCTGTGTTCAAGGGCTATCCGCAGCTCGGCGCCGGGTACGCGATCCTGGCCAACGGCGACAACATGAACCTGGTCAACGAGATCGCCTCGGCCATCCGATCGGTCTACGGCTGGGCCTGAGCCCGCAGGGCCCGGCAGGCAGGTGTCCGGCCGGGAATCGGCGTCCTTATTCTCGTCGGGCCGTTACACTCAAGGATTTGCAAATCATAGATTACGTGATATGCGGGGCGAGGCCTGTCGAAACGGCGGTATGCTTTTCCTGCTCCCTCAATCGGCCGGCCCATTTCGGTGAGTTCTGCGCAAGATGTTTTCGTGAAGTTGGATGATATGGCCAACTCGTAAGAGGAGGCACTGTCATGGCAGCGTGCGTACTCAAAACGGGAAGGCGTGCGTCGCGGTCAATTGTCGCGATGGCATTCGTCGTCACGTCGACCCTTCCGGCTTCCGACGCCGTCGAAGTCGGCCGTGACCGAGTCCGTCAACCCGTGACCGTGTGGATCGGTAACGTGGCCAGCGGCCTGCTCGTGCAGGCCGGGCCGGAGTCCGCCGACGCGCCGCCGGTTCTCTGGTATCCGCGCTGGTCATCGAGAGATGACCACTTCAGGCTCGAGCCCATCGGTGAGCCGGACGGCTGGAACGGCTCCTTTCGCATCAAGTCGCTGCAGTCGGGGAAATGCCTCGCTCTCCGCTTTCCCGCGTCGCACCAGGACGGGGTCAGGATAGACCAGCAGGAATGCGGCGAGCACCCGACCCAGCACTGGCGTCGCGAGCCTCTTGAGGGCGGACAGTGTTCGGCCGACAGGCTCAACTGCTCGGGTCCGGTCAGAATCCAGAATGTCTACGGTCGGAAATGCCTCGATGCGGCCAATCCGAATTTTCCGAAGCCGCCACAGGTCGGCGCCCCCCTGCAGCAATGGTCATGTGTCACCTCCAGTTCCAGCGCATGGGCCGTCAACCAGACCTGGGATTTCGGCAAAAGGATCAGGGCGAGGTCGACGACCTTCCCCACCGTTGAGATGCAGCAGATGGTGGACCAGGTCATCCGGGTACGGCGCGACGAAGGCCACTGCCCCGATCCGAGCGTGCGGATCGACGTTCGGCTCAGCGACATAGCGAGAGCTCACAGCCAAGACCTGGCCGCCGACTACGCCCGACTCATCACCGCGTACCCGGAAGGGGACTCCAAGCGCGGCCATATCGGTTCTGACGGAACGATGCCACCGGACCGCATCAAGTCCGGGAGATTCACCCCCGCGCAGAAGTCGGAGAACTGGGCGCTCGGCACCAACCTGACGTTGGCCCAGGCGATGGACGGGTGGCTGTACCACGATGAGAAGTCCAGCTGGGGTCACCGCGACGCCATCCTCAACTGCGAGTACAGGGTGATCGGCGTGGGACGTGCCTCCGGCCACGACAACCGCGTGTACTGGACGCAGAACTTCGCCCTGAGGTGAGCCGCGCAGGACGCCACCCGCGCGGCAGGCTCGAGGGAGCATGTCGGCGGGCGGCCCTCGGTGGCCCAGCGGATCACCGTCCGCCGGGCCGGGGGCATGATGTCACTTGCCCGCGCCCAGGGTCAGGCCGGCGATGATGCGGCGGGCCAGCAGGAGGTAGAGGGCCAGCATGGGAAGCACCACGATCGCGACGCCCGCGATCAGCCCGCCGTACTCCGACTGGTAGGTCGCCGCGCCGTAGAAGGTGAACAGCGCCCGGGCCAGGGTGAAACCCGAGTTCTCCTGGATGAACACGATGGCCAGCAGCGTCTCGTTCCACAGGCCGATCGCGTTGAGGATCAGCGCGGTGACCATGCCGCCGCGGGCCAGGGGCAGCGTGATCGAGACGAACGTGCGCAGGGGCGAGGCGCCGTCGAGGGCGGCGGCCTCCTCGGTCTCCTCGGGAAGCGTGCGGAAGAAGCCGGTCAGGAGGAACACCGTGAACGGCACCGACAGGGCCACGTAGAGCAGGTAGAGGCCGAGCAGGCTGTTGGTCAGCCCGATCTCGGCCAGGCCGACGAACAGCGGGATGATCACGGTCTGCATGGGGACGCCCATGCCGATCGCGAGGAAGCCGGTCAGCGGTCCTGAGCCGCGCACGCCGAATCGGCTGAGCGCGTAGGCGGCGGGCGCGGAGACCAGCACGATGGAGGCCGAGGCCGCCGCCACCAGCACCACGGTGACCAGGAAGGCGTGGCCGAACTCGGCCTGGTTCCAGGCGTAGAGGTAGTTGCGGAACGGGTTCCCGCGCGCGAACCAGGTGTACGGCAGGCCGAACGGGTCGCGGAAGATCTCCAGCGGGGTCTTGAACGACGCCGCGACCAGCCAGTACAGCAGGAGCAGGTTGAGCGCGGTGAACAGCCAGACCGCCGCTTTCCCGGTGAGCCTGAGCATCAGTATTCGAGCCTCTCCCTGCGCATCACCCGGCGGAGCGCGGTCACGAGCACGGTCACCAGGGCGATCATCACGACCGCGCACGCGCAGGCCGTGCCGTACTCCGGCGTGCCCTGCGCGCCGAAGGACCGGTCGTAGACGTAGACGGCCAGCGTCCAGGTCCTGCTGGGCGGCGAGTAGGTGCCGGGTCCGGCGAGCACGAACACCATCTCGAAGATCTTGACGGCGCCGATCGTCCAGAGCACCCCGGCGATGCCCACCACGTCCCAGGTCAGCGGCAGCGTGACGGCGCGGAACTGCTGCCAGGGCGAGGCCCCGCACAGCTCGGCGTCCTCGTACAGGTAGGGCGGGATACGGTCGACGGCGGCCATCATGATGGTGATGTAGAAGCCCGCGCTGGACCAGACGAGCGCGCCGATCACGACCCACGTGACGTTCTCGGGGCGCAGGAATCCGGCGGCGGGCAGGCCGATCGACTCCAGCAGGAAGTTGGCCAGCCCCTGCCGTCCCGGGTTGTACTTGAAGACGAACCCGAAGAACATGCCCAGCGCCACCGGCGCGACGATGTTGGGGAAGAACAGGATCGCCCTGACCGTCTTCGAGGCCCGCATGCCGCGCAGCACCATCGTGAACAGGAACGCGAACACGAACGTGCCCGCCCCGCCGGCCACGATGTAGCCCAGCGTGTTGACGAAGGCGTCGCGGAAGGACGAGCTGCCCAGCAGCCTGCCGTACTGCTCCAGGCCGACGAAGGTGGCCGGGCCCGCGCCCGACCAGCGGGTGAAGCCGAGCGCCACGGTGGCGACGGCCGGGCCGACGAGGAAGACGACGTAGAGCGCGATCGCGGGCAGCGTGAACGGCCAGAACAGCCGCCGCCGGTTGCGCAGGTGGGGGGTGACGGCGCCGGGCAGGGCGCGCCTGCCCGGCATCACGGCCTGTGCCATCAGCCCTGCGTCTTCCAGAACGCGGCGGTCGCCGTGGCCAGCCGGTCCACGAACGCGGCCGGGGCCAGCTTGCCCCTGAGCAGGTCGTTGTTGGCCGGGTAGAACACCTGCTCCGCGAACGTGCCGTCGGCGACGCCGTCCAGGCCGTCCATGAAGAGGGTGTGTTTCTTCGCCGGATCCTCCAGGGCCGCCTTGAGGTCGGCCAGGTCGGACGGGACCGGCAGGTCGCTGCGCGGGGTGAGGCTGTCGGCGACCGCGGGCATGCCCGCCAGCAGGTCGCGGGTGAGGAAGTAGGCGATGAACGCCTTGGCCGCCTCGGGGTGTTTCGCCTTGGCCGTGACGCCGAACGCGATCTGCTGCACCTCGATGACGTCATGGGTGGCGCCGGGCGGCAGGGGGAACTGGAAGGAGCCGTAGTCGATGCTCTGGTCGCCGCCCTGCTTGGCCAGGTACTCGCGGGTCTCGGTCGGGCCCCAGCTGCCCATGAACAGGTAGGCGGCGTCGCCGTCGGCCCAGCGCTGCTGGATCTGCGGGAACTTCCCCGCGTCCCAGCCGTCGACCAGGTGGGTCGCGATCCTGGCGGTGTGCTCGGCCGCCTTGAGGAAGCCGGGGTCGCTCTTCCACAGCCGGCCGGTCGGGTCCTGCGCCGCCCTGGCCAGCCCGCCGGGGCCGACGTACCGGGCGGCCAGCTGGTCGAAGTACCAGGCGGCGTAGTAGCCGATGTCCCCGTCGAGCGCGACGGACCTGTCCCCGAGCAGCGCGTACAGCTCGTCCATGGTCGTCGGAGCCGTGAACCCGGGAATTTTCTTCCTGTCGTACCACCAGGCGTTGCCCATCACGATGTACGGCACCGCGAACAGTCTCCCCGCGTCGTCCTTGATCGCCGAGGTGTCCCGGTAGGCGGCGGGCAGCACATCGCGCACCGTGCCGTCGCCCGTCCTGAGGGACAGCACGTCGTCCAGGGCCCTGGTGCCGCCGGCCGAGACGATCGCGGCTTTGACAGTGGTGAGGTCCTGGTCGAACAGGTCGGGGACGGTGCCGGTGTTGAGCGCGGGTAACAGGTTCTGCCGCAGGTAGCCGCGGCCGAGCCATTGGATGGTGACCTTGACGCCGGTCTTCCTGGTGAAGCAGTCGGCGGCGTACCGCAGGACCTTGCCCTGCGGCTCGTCCTTGGTCCACATCGACCAGTAGGTCAGCTCCTTGTCCGTGGCGGGCTTGGTGCCGGCCTCGGGGCAGGCCGTGGTGAAGTACGCGGCGGCGGTGGGCAGCGAGAACTCGTCCTCGGCGGGGGCCGCGGGAGCGCCGCAGGCGGTCAGGGCCAGGGCGAGGACCGCCAGGTACGTCCTTTTCATGCCTCTCCTATCGGACTTCCAGCTCGGCGAGCTGCATGTGGTAGGGGTCGGTGCGGTGGACGGTCCCGACGACCCGGACGTGCCGCGCCGTGACGGGCGGGAAGGAGAAGGTCTGCGCCGTCGCGCCGGGCCGCGGATAGCCGGTCCTGGCGGCGACCGTGGTCCAGGACGTGCCGTCGGCCGAGACCTGGACGGTGAAGTCCACCGGGAAGCCGTTGCCCGTGTTCTCGCCGTCCGACCTGGCGTAGAGGTCCACGCGGGAGACCAGGCTCGGGCCGCCGAGGTCGACGGCCGCCCATTCGGTACGGCTCGCCGTACCGGGCAGGCTGCTCCATCCCATCGAGTGCCAGAGCGCCGAGCGCGAGCCGTCGGTGAGGTTGGTCCGCAGCCAGCCCTCGGCGAGGTACTCCACCGAGCTGGACGCCGTCACCGGCCTGCCGGCGGCGAGGTTGCCCCCGACGGCCTCGATCTCGGCCAGCTGCATGTGGTAGTGCCCGAGCTGGTCGGTGCTGAGATTCGTGCCGGTCACCCTGATGTACCGGACGTCCGTGGCGGGGAAAGGGAAGGTCTGCGCGCCCGCGCCCGGTCGCGGATAGCCGGTCCTGGCGGCGACCGTGGTCCAGGACGAGCCGTCGGCCGAGACCTGGATCGTGAAGTCCACGGGGAAGCCGAGGCCGGTGTTCGAGCCGTCGGTGCGGGGGTGGAGGTCGACCCTGCTCAGCGGTCTGGAGCCGCCGAGGTCGACCTGGATCCACTCGGTGTGGTTGGCGCCCATGTTCGCGGCGGAGCTGCTCCAGCCGACGCCGGTGCGGGTGCCGTCCACGGCGGCGGGAGCGGACCAGCCGTCGCCCTCGTAGGAGCTGGACGCGGTCACGGTACGGCCCTCCGCCGGGTTGGTCTCCGGGTTGACCCGCACCTTGTCGAAGCGGGCGCTCGCGCCGCCGGTCACCAGGGCGAGACCGCCCACCGGGTAGGCGTCGTCGGCGACGGTGAGGATCTTCCGCGCCCCCGCGTACACGGTGATGTTCTTGCCGCGAGCGGCCACCCGCAGCCTGGTCCACTGCCCGGAGACGTAGCCGGGCACGAAGGCGGAGCCGAGCGTCACGCCGCTGCGGTAGACGAAGACCTGGCCGTTGTCGCGCAGCGCGACCAGGTAGCCGGTGTCCATGTCGGTGGCGTTGAGGTTGCGCACCATGAGCCCGGCCCAGTTGGTGCTGCCGCCGCCGGCGTTCACCCCGATGATCCGCAGGTCGACGCCGGCCACCACGTCGCGGTAGGCCCGGCCCTCCAGCGCGGCCGTGACGCCCCAGCCGGCGGAGGAGTCGGACTGGACGTATTCGCCGCCGCTGACCGACCAGGAGCCTGCGCTGTGGCGCCAGCTCGCCTCGCCCGTGGCGAAGTCGTCGGCGTAGGGGAAGCTCAGGTCGGGTTCGGGCGAGACGAGCGCGTCGAGGATCTGCCGGTGACGGTTGTCGACCTCCAGGCCGCTCTGCTCGTAGGAGGTCGAGTCGGTGATGAGCGTGTTGGCGATGGCCCTGGCGGTGACCGGCTTGGTCCGCGCCAGCAGGTTCAGCAGCTCCACGTCCTCCAGGCCGTCCAGCTGAGCCTCGCTGCGCACGCTGTCGTAGATGTCGTAGGCGGCCTTGTTCGGCCGGACCAGCCAGTTGTCGCCGGTCTGCCAGTCGTCGAAGGTGTCAGAGGGCCGGTTGAGGTCGCTGAAGTCCCACCAGAAGTTCCAGCCCCAGTGCAGGTAGCCGGTCCCGCCGATCTTCCAGGTGAGCCAGGGAGTGAGCCGGGTCGAGGCCAGGTGGTAGGAGATGAAGCGGTTCATCCGCTTGTCCTGCGGGACGATGCAGTTGTAGAGCCACAGGTCCGCGCCGCTCAGGCGGCGGCGCTGGTAGTAGCCGACGTTCCCGTCGTAGAGGCCGGTGTACGGCGTCGCCGTGGTGAGGTCGCCCTCCATCGCGGGCAGCACGGCCAGGTGGGCCTCGTTGGTCAGCGGGTTCGGGAAGTACTGGCGGTACTTGGCGTAGAGCCATCGGGCCGCGTTGACCTGGTTGGCGGTGGACGGCTCGTCCAGCGCGCTCATGTAGAAGAGGTTCGTCCAGCCCTTGGCGTCCAGGTGGGCCTTGAGAGCGGGGAACAGCTGGGCGAGGTAGGCGTTGGTCTCGGCGGTGTCCGGGTCGGCCAGCACCCGTTGGACGACGCCGTTCACCTTCTTGATCATGTCCAGCTTGACGACGTCGTTCGGCAGGCTCTCGAGCAGGTGGGGGGTGTAGATGTACTGCATCGCCCCGGCGTCGACGAAGGTCTGGACGAACCTGTCGAAGGTGTCCCAGCCGAAGGTGTAGGTGCCGGCCGCGTCCACGGTCGTGTCGGGGATGAGCAGGGCCTGGAAGTCGGCGAAGATCACGTTGTTGCGATGCCTGGCGTGGTTGGCCGCGATGTTCTCGATGACCCGCCACCAGTTGGCGTCGAACATCTGCACGCCGTACTGGGCGGGGATGGCCCTGATCGTGCCGTTGTAGTCCCAGCCCGCCGAGGTGAACCAGTTGTTCATCTTGAAGGTGGACCGGTCGGCGGGCGGGATCGTGACGTCGTAGACGGTCACCGCGACGTTCACCGTGACGTCGCCGGCATCGCTCCTGACGGTGGCGGTCCCGGTGTAGGTGCCGGGGGCCTGGGTCGCGGGGACGCGGACGCTGTAGTGGTAGGGCAGGGTGAGGTCGGCGGCCAGCGACTGCGGGGTGTTCTCCACCAGCGCGTCGTAGTAGGCGGTGCCGCCGTCGGGCGGGTTCTGGTGGACGCCGATCTTGGAGATGCGCGGGTGGTTGTACTCGCGCCTGACGGTGATCGCGGACGCGGGGATCGTCGCGCCCGCCTGGCTGCTCAGCGCGCCGGCGGTGACCTGGACGCCGGTCGCCGAGGCGGTCGACCTGACCAGGATCTGGGCGGCCTCGGTCTCGCCGCGGGCGGCCCGCAGCGCGATCGACGAGGGGGCGCCGGACGGGCGGGTGGTGGAGGAGAAGGCCCGGTCGGCCGCGCTCTGCACCCAGACGGACAGGGGTGCGGCCGCGTGGGCCGGAACGGCCACGAGCATGGAGAGGATCAGGAGGGATAACGCGGCGAGCGGGACGGGTCTGATTGCCATGGACGGCTCCTCACGAGGTCCCCGAGCCTGCAATAAAACGTTTCAAATTGCTGGACTGGACGGTAGGCGTGCACAGACCTGTCGTCAATGACTCGTATTCGGACCGTTATACGCACCGATGGCGCCGTTGACAGACCCGCCGGGCGGTCTCTAGCGTTCGCACCGGATCTTCTTAAAACGTTCTGCGCGAAGGGCGGACGTCCGGATGAAGCTCACCATCGCCGACCCCGGGCCGGTCAGCGCGCTGCCGATCCTGCGGCCCCCCGCCGTGGCCGTCACCGACTTCGGGCACCCGCCCTCGATGCTCCCGTACGGCAGGCGCGACTCCTACGGGCGGGACCCGGTCGAGCGGGAGGTGCCCGCCGTCACGCTGGAGAACGAGCGGCTGCGGGCGGTGTTCCTGCCCGGCCTCGGCGGGCGGTTGTGGTCGCTGGTCGACCTCGCCACCGGCCGGGAACTGCTGCACCGCAATCCCGTGATCCAACCGGCCAACCTCGCCCTGCGCGACGCGTGGTTCGCCGGCGGCGTGGAGTGGAACCTCGGCACGACCGGCCACTGGGCGTTGACCTGCGACCCGCTGCACGCGGCCTGGGTGGAGGCGCCGTACCCCGTGCTGCGGCTGTACGAGTACGAACGGCTGCGCGGCCTGGTCGTCCAGATCGACGCCGGCCTCCCGCCCGGCTCTCCCGCCCTGGTCGTGTCCGTCTCCGTCCGCAACCCGCGCCGGGAGACCGTACCCGTCTACTGGTGGTCCAACATCGCCGTCCCGCAGACGCCCGGCACCCGCGTCCTGGCCCCTGCCGCGCAGGCCGATCACTTCGGATACGCCCAGCGCCTGACCACCGTCGCCTACCCCGGCGACCCCGACGCCAGCTATCCCGGCACCTGGCGCGCGGCCGCCGACTACTTCTTCCACGTCACGTCGGACACCCCCTGGATAGCCGCCGTCGACGGCGAAGGCCACGGCCTGCTGCACACCTCCACCTCCCGGCTGAAGGGCCGCAAGCTGTTCGGCTGGGGCACCTCTCCCGGCGGCGCCCACTGGCAGCGCTGGCTGTCCGGCCCGCACGCTCCCTACCTGGAGATCCAGGCCGGCCTGGCGCGGACCCAGCTGCAGCACCTGCCCATCCCCGGCGGCACCACCTGGACCTGGACCGAGACCTACAGCCCCCTCACCCTCGCCGACCCCCACGCCCCCTACGACCAGGCCCGCGCGGCCGTCGAGGCGTCAGCCGGGACACTCGCCCGGACCCGGACCACCGCCCAGGGGCACGCGGGCGGCGCGTGGGCCGATCGTCCCGTCGCCGAGGCCGTCCACCGCGGATCCGGATGGGGGGCGCTGGAGCGCAGGGCCGGAGAACTGCCGGCATCGGCGGTCACGCCGTTCCCCGACGACACGCTCGGGGAGGAACAGGAGCCGTGGCTGACCCTCCTCGACGAGGGCCGGTTGCCGGGCGAGGCGGTGTGCGTGGTCGGACCGCGCTGGCTGAGCCTGCTGCGCGCGGCGGCGGACTGGCACGGCCTCTACCATCTGGGCCTCAACCTGTGGGCCACGGGTGACCGGGCCGCGGCCACGGACGCCTGGGGCAGGGCGCTGGCCGAGCGGCGCCATCCGCTGGTCCTGCGGGCGCTCGCCGAATCCCGCCGCATCGACGGCGACGACGTGGCCGCGGCCGTCCTTCTCCTGGAAGCGCACACGCTGGCGCCCGCCGTACGCCCGCTCACCGTCGAGGCCCTGTCCGCCCTGATCGCCGCCGGCCGCCCGGCCGACGCCCTGACGCTCGTCGACGGCCTGGCCCCCGGCGACCGCGCCCACGGCCGCATCCGCCTGCTGGAGGCCCAGGCCGGCCTGGCCGCGGGCGACCGGGACAGGACCGGCCGCATCCTGGAGGAGGGCCTGGTCGTGCCCGACCTGCGCGAGGGCGAGGACGCCCTGGACGACCTGTGGTCCACCTATCACGGCGGTGACCGCGACCTCCCGGCGGAATACGACTTCCGCATGAGCTAGCGGCGCAGCCGTTGTCCGCGACCCGGCCGCGTCGTGGGAGCGGGGCACTACCGGATGGTCCGGCTCCTGGCCCCAGGAAGGAGACGACGATCGTCCACGGTGGGGAGGAACGGGCGATGGGCGGCTCCTAGCGTGAGCTTCGATCGTTCGAACCAAGGAGTCGTCGTTGCTCTCGCTCTTCCTCGCGGCGGGCCCTGTCGCCCCACCAGGCGGACCCGCCTGGCATCCCTCCCGCAACGTCGTCCCACGGTCGGTCCCGCCGCCGTCCGGGCCGGCCGCGATCTCCACAGCGGTGGCGCGCACCCGGGCGAGACGGCCGGAGGTGGACACCCGGTGATCCGGGAACGGACAAGCGTCCTCGTCGTCGCGGTGTCGGCCGCCGTCGCGGCACTGCTGGCCACCCTGGTCGTACCTGCCCGCCCGCACCTCGGCCCGCAGACAACGGGTGATCCGGCGCTGGCAGGAGCGGTACGGCACGCGGCACTGCCGTCGGCCGGCCACGTCGGACTGGCCGTGGCTCGCATCGAGAACGGCTCCGTCAAGACCGCGGGACTGGGCACCGACCGCCTGCGAGACGGGAAGCCCGTGACCTCGCGCACCCTGTTCGAGTTCGGGTCGGTCATCAAGACCATGACCGCCATGATCCTCGCCGACATGGTGGACAGGGGCGAGGTCCGCCCGCGGACCACCCTCGCCGAGGTCGTTCCGGCCCTGCGCGGCACCGCGGTGGCGGCGACATCGCTGGAGGAACTGGCCGGCCAGCGCTCCGGCGTTCCGAGCATTCCCGCCTCGTTCGGCATCTCGTCGGTGATAGCCGGCGAGACCGGCGGCAACCCCTACCGCGGGCAGCGCACCGCCGACGTGGTCGACGACGCTGCGCGCACGGTCCCCGTGGGCAGGGGCGAGATCGCCTACTCCAACCACGGCTTCGCCCTCCTCGGCCATGCACTCGCCGCGCGGGCGGGAACCACCTACGAAGCGTTGCTGCGCGAGCGTCTCCTCGATCCGCTGGGCATGCGGGACACGGTCCTGATCAGCGACAGCGCGCGCCTGCCCGAGCAGCGGGCGCACGGCTACCTCACCTCCGGCCTGGAGGCGGACCCCTGGCCCAGTGAGGGGTACGCGCCCACCGGCGCGGGCGGCTGGAGCACGGCCGAGGACTTGGCCCGCTACCTGGCGGCCACCATCGCGGGCGACGCGCCGGGGGCGTCCGCGACCGAGCCGCGCTGGCAGATCGCCGACGATGACCTCATCGGCTACGGCTGGCGCACCACCGGCGCCATCACCTGGCACGACGGCAGCACGGGCGGCTTCTCCAGCTACGTCGGCCTCGACCGGCGCAGCGGGCGCGGCGTGGTCGTCCTGGGCAACTCGTCCGCCTCGGTGGCCTACATCGGTGAGGCACTGCTCGGCGTCCGGACGCCGGCTCACGCCGACCCGCTCACCGGCGGGCTTCCGCTGATCGCCATCACGGTTCTGGGTCTGCTCGCCGTCGCCCGCACCGCGGAGGTGGCCGTTCGCCGCGGGAAGCGCCCCATGCTGCCGCTCCCCGACCGGCTCAAGCTGATCTCGATGACCTGGCGCGGGCTGGTGCTGCTCGCGATCACCTGGATGCTGGGCGCCTGGGCCGTCGTGTGGCCGGGGCTGTGGGTCCTGGCGGCGGTGTCGCTCGCCGCCGGAGCGGCCGTGGGGCTGGTGAGGGCGCCGCGGCTGCCCCTGGCCAGGACACCGCGACTGCGCTGGGTGACCACGGCGGCCTCGCTGCTGCTGTGGGCCTGCGCCGCCTCGGCCGTACTCGTGACGTGGACGGCACGCTAGCGTCGGTCAGGAGGGCAGGGCATCGGCGGTGGGCACCACCACGCCGAACAGGTCACCGATCGTGGTCAGGGCGGCGGCGTGCAGGGTGGCGGCGGGCAGCGGCGCGCCGCCGGGGCCGGAAAGCGGGCGGGTGGCGCAGGCGTCGGCGACGACGGTGGGACGGTAGCCCAGGTTGAACGCTCCCTGCGCGGTGAAGGTGACGCACATGTGAGTCATGAAGCCCGCCAGGATCAGGTCGGGTCCGGCGTTCAGGTCGGTCAGGACCTGGTGCAGGCCGGTCTGGTGGAAGGCGTCAGGGAACGTCTTGACCACCACCGGTTCGCCGTCGCGCGGCGCGACCTGTGGGCTGATGGCGCCGATCTCGGCCCGGATGTCGTAGGGAGTGCCGGGACCGCCGTCGTTGACGACGTGGACGACGCGGGATCCGGCGGCGCGGGCGCGCTCCAGCAGGCGGGCGCCGGCCGCAAGAGCCCGATCGGCGGCGGGCAGGGCCATGACGCCGGTGGAGTAGGCGTTCTGGTAGTCGATCAGGACGAGGGTCGCGTCGGCCAGGCACGCCGGGTCGGTGGGCAGGCCGATGACCTGACGGAGGGTGGGGGAGGCGGTGCTGCTCATGGCGGGGTTTCCTTTCGGGGTTCGGGCAGGCTCACGCCGCCGTCGGGCGCGCGGTGAACGGGTCGGGGTGAACGGGATGAACGGGGGTCAGGCCACCGTGTGGAAACGGCGGCGGTAGGAGCCGGGGCCGGTGCCCAGGCGGCGCCGGAACGCGCGGTGCAGGGTCTCCACCGAGCCGAGGCCGCTGCCGGCCGCGACCTGCGGCAACGGCAGGTCGGTGGTCTCCAGCAGCCGTCGCGCCACCTCCACGCGGGCGGACTCGATGTAGGCGGCGGGGGTGGTGCCGGTCTTCTGCCGGAACACGCGGGTGAACTGGCGTTGGCTCAGCCCCATCCGTGCCGCCAGTTCCGTCGTGGTGAGCTCCTCGGCGAGGTGCTCGCCGATCCACAGGCGCAGGTCGTCGATGTCGCGGCGGCCGGAGGCGGCGTAGGCCATGGGCACGCTGAACTGGCTTTGACCGCCCTGGCGTTTGAGGTACATGACCAGTTCGCGAGCCACCGCCAGAGCCGTCTCCTCGCCATGGTCCTCGGCCACCAGCGCGAGTGTCAGGTCCAGGCAGGCGCTGATGCCGGCGCCCGTCCACACCCGGCCGCTGGACCGTACGAAGATCGGGTCGGGGTCGACGGTGACGTCCGGGTGGTCGGCGGCCAGTTGCGCGGCGGTGGACCAGTGGGTGGTGGCGGTCAGGCCGTCCAGCAGCCCCGCCGCGGCCAGGACGTGCGCGCCGACGCACACCGAGGCCACGCGGCGGGTGGAGGGAGCGATCCGCCGCACCCATGCCACCACCTCGGCGTCCGTCAGGGCGCGCGGCCCGTCAGGGGTGACGTCCACGGCGCCCGGGACCAGCAGGGTGTCCACCTCGTCGCCGACCTCGTCGAACCTCAGGTCCGCGACCAGTCGCACCCCGGCGGCCGTGGTGACCTGGCCGCCCTGGGGCCCGGCGAGCCGCACGTCGTACAGGGCGCGGCCACCGATCCGGTTGGCCAGGGCGAACACCTCGGCCGGGCCGGTGACGTCGAGCAGGTCGACGTTCGGGAAGAGCGCGATGACGACGCGGTGCGCGGTGGACATGAGCAGATTGTTACCGGCCCCTCCGAGTGGCCGCAACGACAGTTATCTGTCACATACGGACATCGCCGCAGCTCGTCGCTCGCGTCCCGCGCAGCGGCGGGAAGCGGCCGGGGAACGAGGCCGCTACCTGTCTGGGCGATGCCGATGATCGGCCGCGCAGTCGATGGCATCAGGTACTCCTCATCGGCCTGGCCGGGCCCCCGCCGGGCCGACCTCCTGGGGGCGGGCGGGCCCGTCCGATCCGGCCGGGTATTGGAGAAGCGGGACCAGGCCCCTGGACCAGGCCGACATGACAAGTGCGAGGACCCGCCAGGACTCCTCGGCCTCGTCGCCGCGGATGGACAGGGCGGCGTTGCCGTGCAGGACGTCCAGCAGCAGCCGGCCGTAGGCAGGCAGATCGGGGGCCTCCAGCTGCGCGGTGAGAGTGAGCGGGGCAAGGGCATGGCCGCCGGGACCGACGCCGGTCAGCGCGAGGGTCATGCTCTCCGGCTCCAGCCCGAAGCGCAGCACGTGGGGCGCGTGCTCACTGTCGCCGAAGGGCAGATGTGGTGCGGGCCGGAACCGTACCGCGACCTCTTTGCGGTCCTGTTCGAGCGCTTTGCCGGTGCGGAGCCGGAAGACCGTGCCGGACCAGCGTCAGAAAGGGTGCCCACGATCTCGCGGCGTACGGCCCCTGATCGGTGCCGCCGCCCCTCCTTAAGTCGATGATTTCCGGACTTCGGTCGCCGATCGGGGCATGCGCCGGACAACGCGCCTCGGTTGGCGGTATCTACAGATGACGTGAAAGCCGGTAAAGACCCCGAGGCCACCGTCGTCGCCGATTCCGCCCTGATCGTGATGCTGGTCTGCGTCGCCGGTGGCGCCGTCCTGGGCTGGGTGGTGAAGCTGCTCGCGCGATGGCTGGTGTCCCTGCCCTGGGCGCCGTTCCAAGGCCCGGCCAAGCTGCTCAACTCGTTCCCGGAACCGGGGCTCACCGTCGGCGTCGTCGCCGTGGGCGCCCTGGCGGGCCTGCTGCTGGGCCTCACCGCCCTGCACGAATCCCTGACGGTCACCGTCTCCGACACCCAGGTGACGCTCTCCACCAGGGACGAGACCCAAGTGGTCGAGCGGGGCGAGATCGCCCTGGCGTTCAAGGACGGCAAGCAATTCGTCCTGCTCGGCCACCACGGCGGGGAGGCCGCGAGGGAAGAGACCGACCTGAGCGCGAAACGCCTGGCCAGGGCCTTCACCAAGCACGGGTACGGCTGGGCGGACGCGGACCCGCACGACGACGCCTACCGGCTCTGGGTGCCCGGCGCCTCCGGCCTCCCCGACGGGGCGAACGCCGTCCTCGCCGCCCGCGCCAAGGCGCTGAAGGCGGACAAGGGCGGCGACGCCCGGGAGATGCGCAAGGAACTGGCCAGATTCGGTGTCGTCGTGCGAGACAGGGACAAACGACAGTATTGGCGCATGTGATCTCCGACCGGTGGGCGGCACCGGGGTCGCGAAACTCCCAGGGCGCCGGGCGCGGTTGTGCGGGTGCTGAGGCCGGTGGGCCGATTGCGGAAAGGACCTTTCCGCAGTGCCGTCTAGCTTGGGCTTCATGACGCACGACGTGACCGACATCCGGCCCTTCCGCATCGAGATCCCGCAGGGCGACCTGGACGACCTGCGCGACCGGCTGGCCCGCACCCGCTGGCCCAGCCGTCTGCCGGGCGCCGAGTGGAGCCGCGGGGTGCCCGTGCCGTATCTCAAGGACCTGGTGGAGTACTGGGCGGGGGAGTACGACTGGCGCGCCCAGGAAGCGAAGCTGAACCGGTTCCCGCAGTTCACCACCGAGATCGACGGGCAGACCGTGCACTTCTTCCACGTCCGGTCCGCTGACCCTGACGCGCTCCCGCTGATCATCACGCACAGCTGGCCGAACTCGATCGCCGAGTTCACGAACCTCCTCGGCCCGCTGTCGGAGACCTTCCACGTGGTGGCCCCCTCGCTGCCCGGGTTCGGGTTCTCCCCGTTCCCCGAGCCCGCGGACGAGCGGCCCTGGAGCATCGAGCGGGTCGCCCGCACGTGGGCGGAGCTGATGAGCAGGCTGGGCTACGAGCGCTACGGCGTCCACGGCAACGACGCGGGCGCGCTGGTTTCGCCGCAGCTCGGCGCGCTGGCCCCGGAGCGGGTGGTCGGGGTGCACATCACCGGCGGCGTCGGCATGCCGACCGGCGACCCGGCCGAACTCGAGGGGCTGTCGGAGCAGGAGCGGGCCAGCGTGGAATGGCTGGCCGGCATGCTGAGTGGCGCGGGAGGAAGCGGCTACGCGCCTTACCTGGCCGCGCGGCCGCAGACGCTCAGCTTCGGCTGGGCGGACTCGCCGGTCGCCCAGCTGGCCTACCTGGTGGAGAGGTTCAAGGAGTTCGACGGCTGGCCCGACGGGGCGGCGCCGAAGGAGCCCGTCGACCGCGACCTGGTGCTCACCAACGCGAGCCTGTACTGGCTGACGGGCACCGGCGGGTCGTCGTCGTGGACCTACTACGAGGGCGCGGCGGGCATGCCGATCGACCAGAACGTGGTGCCGACGGGCGTCTCCCATGGCGGCCCGTCGGCCTTCCGCCGGATCGCCGAGCGCGGGAACGACATCGTGCACTGGGAGGACCACGAGCACCCCAGTCACATGCTGGCGATGGCGGCCCCCGATCCGCTGGTGGCCGACATCCGGACGTTCTTCGCGGGTCTCAGCCAGCCCATGGCCTAGCCCGGCCGCGATGGCCGTCCGGCACCTCCGCCGGGCCATGACGCTCACCGCCTCGCTGGACGGCTCGTGGCGGGCAACGCCAGGAAGGCGCCGGCCGTACGGCTGGACAGCCCATGGCGGACAACGCCAGGAAATCGCCGGCCGTACGGCCGGCCGACCTCCGGGTGCCCATTGACGCAACCAGTCGATTGCTATAGTGTCGCAACTGTTCGGTTGCTACTTGTGGGAGGGTCTCATGGGTTTTCCTGATCGCATCGAGCGGACCCTGGAGGTCGCTCACCCGCCGAGCAAGGTCTGGGCGGCGCTCACCACGGCCGAGGGTCTCGGCTCCTGGTTCGGCGACGAGGCGACGATCGACCTGAGTCCGGGCGGGCCAGCCCAGCTGAGGTGGGCCGGCGGAGCCACGGTCGACCTGCGCGTGGAACGGGTGGAGGAGCCGACGGTCTTCGGCTTCACCTGGCACATCCACGGGCTGCCCGAGGACGATCCGCGCCGTACCTATGTCGAGTTCACGCTCGAACCGGTCGGCGCGGGCACGCGGCTGACGGTGGTCGAGACCGGTTTCGCCCAGCTGCCCGAGGACGCCTACCGCAAGGCGTACGACTCCAACACCCACGGGTGGGCGAGCGAGCTGGGTGAGCTTGTCGAATACCTCGATGCCGCCTGACGTCGAGGCGGTCGCCGAACAGGTCTTCATCGCCCTGGCCGACCCGAGCCGGCGCGCCATCCTGGCCGCGCTGGCCTCAGGAGGGCCGGCCACGGCCACCGACCTGGCAGATCGGCTGCCGATCACGCGGCAGGCGATCGCCAAGCACCTGGCCCTGCTGGCCGAGGTGGGCCTGGTCACGGCCGAGCCAGGGGAGCGGCGCCGGGTGCGCTACCGGCTTCGCTCCGCGCCGATGCAGGTGGCCCAGCAGTTCCTGGCCGCGCTGGCGCGCGACTGGGACAGCCCGCTGGAGGCGTTGAAGGACCACCTCGACCGGGACGCCGGCGGGCCCGCCACAACCCCATCCCGCGAAAGGGGACATCAGGCCTGATCACGGGCTCCGCGTGACGGAGGCCGTTCCCTGGGAAGGGTTTCCCTGGCTCGGCTTCTCCGTCGACAGCAGCCCGCAGGGCTTGATCACCACCGGCGCGGGCGGCCCGAGAGCCGCGACCGCCCGCGCCTGCCCGCCGAAGAGGCGGCGGCCCGTCAGGGGCCGTGACAGCGGCTCGCGTGCTCGGCCCGTGAGAGTGGGCCCGAACCAGAAGGAGGAGAGCACGATGAAGACCCCACCGATCGTCACGCCGCAGGAGTGGGAGGCAGCGCGACAGCAGCTGCTCGTGAAGGAGAAGGAGATGACCCGCGCCCGGGACGCGCTGGCCGCGGAGCGGCGGCGGATGCCGTGGCTGGCGGTGGAGAAGGAGTACACCTTCGAAGGGCCCGGGGGCAGGGCGAGCCTGCTCGACCTGTTCGAGGGCCGTCGCCAGCTGATCGTCTACCGCGCCTTCTTCGAGCCCGGCGTGTTCGGCTGGCCCGACCACGCCTGCCGCGGCTGCTCCCTGGTGGCCGACCAGGTCGCCCACCTCGCGCACCTGAACGCCCGCGACACCACGCTCGTCTTCGCCTCGCGCGCGCCGCAGCAGGACATCGAGCGGGTGAAGGCGCGGATGGGCTGGACGATGCCCTGGTACACCATGACCGACGCGTTCGACGCCGACTTCGGCGTGGACGAATGGCATGGCACGAACGCGTTCATCCGCGACGGCGACGGCGTGTTCCGTACCTACTTCATCAACAACCGCGGGGACGAGGCGCTGGGCAGCACCTGGAGCTACCTCGACATGACCGCGCTCGGACGGCAGGAGGAGTGGGAGGACTCACCCGAGGGCTACCCGCAGAGCCGGCCGTACGAGTGGTGGAACTGGCACGACGAGTACGACGACGCCGGGCCGGCGCAGGGATGGCTGGACAAGATCGCCGCGGCCACCGGCACCGGCGACGACGGCAAGGACGACCCCGGCTCCACCAGCCCCGGCTTCACCGACTCCACCGACTCCCGGCCCAGCGCCGCGAAGGGCGAGGGCACGACGGGATCGAGCGGGTCGGCGGGGTGCTGCTGTCCGGGATGAGCGGCCAGGGCGGGGCGGCGATGTCCCGCTGTCGTCGACCGCTCCGGCGCCGTGGCCGATGCCGAAGAGACCGTGTCGGCGCAGGGGCTACGCCCGGCCGCGCGTCGACCGCCGGCGTGCAGCGACATGACGGTGCGGCCGCCGAAGCCCGCCTTCCGCGGCACCTGTGACGACCTGTTACGTTACGTCTCCTGTGACCGGGTCGGCGGAGGGCTGCCCATGAGGAGACAACACGCGCGCATCCCGTTACCGGACGGCAGCTCGCTGGCCGCGACGGTGGCACTGCCGGAGGGGCCGGCACCGGCGGCCGGATGGCCGGGGGCGGTGGTCGTGCACGAGGCCTACGGCGTCGAACCGGACATGCTGGATGTCGTGGACCTGTTCGCCGCCCATGGGTACGCGGCCGTCCTGCCGGATCTGTACAGCCACGGGAGCAGGATCGGGTGCCTGACCCGGGCCATGCACCAGCTCGCGACCGGCAGGCCGGGCCGGCCGGCCGCCGACATCGACGCGACCCGGCAATGGCTGGCCGGCCACGACGGCGTCGACGGCGACCGGCTCGGTGTGATCGGGTTCTGCATGGGCGGCGGGTTCGCCCTCGCGTATGCGGCGAGCGCGCCGCCCGGCGTGCGTGCCGTGTCGGTGAACTACGGCGTGGTTCCCCGCGACCAGGAACAGCTGCGGTCGGTGTGTCCCGTCGTGGGCTCCTACGGTGGCCGTGACCTGGGCTTCCGGGCGCAGGGCGCGCGGCTGCAGGAGCACATGCGGGCGCTCGGCATCGAGCACGACGTCGAGATCTATCCGAGCGCCGGTCACTCGTTCATGACCGACGGCCATCACCCGGTCGCGAAACTGGCGGCCTTCCCGCTGCGTCACGGCCTCGTCCGCGCGGCGGCCGACGACGCGTGGCAGCGCACCTTCGCCTTCTTCGACACCTACGTCGCCGACCACCGGTAGGACCGGCCGGCCGTACCGAGCGGACAGGCCGGTCCTGCCCGCTCGGTCCTGACGAAGCCGGGTCCTAGCCTCTGACCTGCACCTCGGCCAGGGACAGCGGGTTGGACGGCGAGGCGAGCTGGATCCTGACGTACCTGCCTCTGGTGCCCTCGGGCAGCTTGATCTTGCTCGGCGACCCGGCCTGGGCGCTGACGTGCACGGCGGTCACGCCGGGCGCGGTGCGGGCCTGGTCCAGGTCGTCGGTGGTGAACGGCTGGTCGGAGGCCATCACCCAGAAGTCCTTCAGCCGGTCGGCGCAGCAGTCGAGCCGGTTCCAGATGTCCACGCTGTCGAGCGCGGCCGAGGCGCCGAGATCGACCTGCCACCAGGCCTGCTTCTCCGGCTCGGCGGTGTGCGTCGTCGTTCCGGCGCCCCAGTTGCCGTCGGTGTCGCCGTCGACGGCCCGGGAGGCCGGGGCGTCGTAGCCGGTGCTCTTCTGCGTGGCCGGTTTGCCGAGCGAGAGGTTGGGCCGGTTGACCGTCAGGGGCAGGGTGGTGGTGGTCTCCAAGCGTCCGGTGCGCTGGCGCAGCTCAAGCGGGTACTCCCCGGGAGGGGTTCCCGCCGGGGCGCGCACGCTGATCGGCACGGTCACGCTTTCGCCGGGGCCGAGCGGGCGCACGCCGGTCGCCCCGAGCGTGGCCGTCCAGCTCTGAGGCGCGGTGAGGGAGAGCGCGGTGGCAGGGGCGTGCCGCTTGCCGGGGTTGGTGACCGTGAGTTCACCGGTGATCGTCTGATCGGCGGCGATCTCCTTGGCCAGGCTGGAGGAGGTACGCAGCAGGCTGCGCACGCCCGGCGTCTCGATCTTGAAGACGTAGGCGTGCTTCCCGGTCTGCTCCGGCGTGTCCACCACGAGGCGGCCCCGCTCGTCGCGGCTCCACGACAGGGGCGCGCCGGAGCCGAGCATGGTGATGCGGGTGCTGTGGTTCACCGGCAGGTCGGCGCCCAGTGTGAGCTGCTCGCCCGGCCAGGTCAGCGCCGTGGCGTACAGGGTGCCGTCCTTCACCGTGTAGCGGACGTCGTCGGGGCCGCCCTTCTCCTCGGCCCGGTTCCAGTACGTGGTGCCGTAGATCGCCTCGCCGTTGGCCTTGAGCCAGGCCCCGATGTCCAGCAGCCGCTGCCGCTGGATCTCGGGGATCGTGCCGTCGGCCTTCGGGCCGATGTCGAGTAGCAGGTTGCCGTTCTTGCTGACGATGTCCACGAGCGAGTCCACGAGCTGGTCGGAGGTCAGGTGGTCCTCCTCCGGCTCGTTCTGGTTGTAGCCGTAGGAGTGCGCGATGCCGCGGCTGGACTCCCACTTGACCGGGTCGATGTCCGGTTTGACGGTGTACTCAGGGGTCTGGAAGTCCAGCTCGGGGCTGTCGAGGTTGCCGCTCTGGATCTTGCACCGGTTGGCGACCGCGACTTCCTTGCCGCTCTTGACCGCCTTGTTGTAGTAGTCGGCCAGCACCACCGCGGTGTTCCAGTAGGAGGCCGGCTTCTCCCACTGGCCGTCGCACCAGAGGATGTCCGGGTCGTATCCGTCGATGAGCTCACGCATCTGCGGGAGCATGTAGTCCTTGACGTAGTCGACCCCGCTCGGCGCTCCGGCGTAGGGAATCGCCGCGCCCGTGTAGGGGTTGGTCGCCGGCCGTCCGGTGTAGGCGGGGTTGTACCACTCGTAGAGCGAGTAGTAGAAGCCGGCCTTCAGCTTGGCCTCGTCCTTGCGCGCCGCGTCGAACAGTTCCTTGGCCAGATCGCGGCCCGGCCCGAGGTCGACGCTGTCACGCCCGCTGACCTTGCTGTCCCACAGGGCCATGCCCTCGTGGTGCTTGGAGGTGAGGACGAAGTACTTGGCGCCGGCGTCCTTGAACAGCTTGATCCAGTCGGCCGCGTCGAACTTCTCCGCCTTCCACTGCCGCAGGAAGGTGTCGTAGTCGAAGCCCTGGCCGTAGGTGGCCTTGTGGTGGGCGTTCGTCGCGCTCCCGCGCGCGTTCATGTAGTTCCAGTACCACTCGGCGTAGCTGCCGCGCGGTCCCCACGCGGGCACCGAGTAGGCGCCCCAGTGGATGAAGATGCCGAACTTGTCGTCATTGAACCATCGGGGCACCGGGTGGCTGTTCAGTGACTCCACCGTGGGCTCGTACGCGGGCGGCGTGTCGGCGGCGACCGGCTGCGTGACGCACATAGGTCCGATGAGAAGGAGGCTGATTGCAGGAGCTAAGCGGAGATTTCGCCTCATGTGGGGGGCTCCAGACGTTGATTGATCGGATGAAAAGTAACCTCCGTGTCATCGCCTTCACAAGAGGGTCAGATCAAAACGAGAGTCGTCCCACGACGGGAGGCCCCGGTGCATGACGGCGAGCCCTGGCGGTCATTGCTCGCGCCACGCGGGCGCCGCGAGCGGGCCGACCGCCCTCACCCCACCGAGAGCTCCGGCGGCCAACGCCGTCTTCCCCGCGGCCACGCAGGGTGACGACGACGCGCGGGCACCCGAGGCGGCGCCCGTTCAGGACGATCACACAGCGTGCCGTACACGAGGTCATGCCCGCGACCGGTCGGCTGCGGGCGGGCGTCTACTCCCTGCGTTCCAGGACCTCGCGCCTTGCAGGCGAGCGGGTCGTGCTCAGCGGCGGGCGCAGGCTCGCCCCGGGACGGATCAGCCATCAGGGCGCCACCCCGGTCGCCGACATCGGCAAGGGCCTCGCCCTCGACGAACTCTTCCTGGACGTCAAGCGGCCGGCGCCGGCTTGGTTCCCGAACGCCGATTCCAAAGTCGCGGTGCGGTCGCTTGGGCGCCGGAGCCGGTTACCGCCCTGGTGGTGGATGTGGTCGGGCTGATGGTCCTGCCGGAGGTGATGAGTTCGGGCGGTCTGCGGAGGGTGTCGATCGCCCACCGCGCCGGGACGTCATTTCGCGGTTGCATGAGTGCATCGCCGGGCCGCTTGACGATGATCGCCAGGGCGTATCCGATCGGTTGATCTGCGGCCCAGGCGATGAGGGCACGGAGGTCTCACGCGCCAGGTGAGCTTTCCAGGGGGCTCCCCGGTGCTGAGCAGCCGTCGCAGGACCGTGGCAGACGCCCTGCGTACACAGGCCCAAGATCGTGCTCGACCAGTCCCCCGCTGGTGGCCAGTTCATGACCACCAGCGGGGACACGCACCCGCCTTCGACAAGGATGAAAAGGGTTTGCTCACGAAAAACCTTTGGATCGACTCCACCTAAGGCTTTTTTTCCAGGCTTCGTTGACAAACATGACAACGTCACCGTCACTCGATATGGAGAACTTCTCCCAGCCGTCGAAGCTTTCGGTAAGGTGCGTATCCCACTTTTCGAGTGTGCTCGCGCCGACTATGGCAACGGACTCCTGCGGGGGTTCGCCGTCAAAACAATAGGTACCCCAGTTGGCAACAGCCGCAACCGTTCCCGCCTTGGCCTCCAATTCGATGCCCTGACACGGGTGTTCCTTCGTTCGATAAAGCAGGACGGGCCTGGTCCATCCGCCATCTGTCGGATCGAAGTGTTGCTCCATGAGACCCTTGTCAGTGGCATAGAACATCGCCACCCGCCGACCGTCAGCGAGCTCTGTCTGTGCGTTATAAGAGCTGGCATCTTGATCGCTCCAGTCGCTCTTCTGCAATTCGAAGGAGTAGGCCGAGCGCCTCGCACGAGGTGCGGTGATCGTGGGCTGAGGAGACATGCCTTCAGTCCTGGCGCCCGGGGACGTAGGGGAGCCGCTTGCGACGACGACGTCCCGCTGTCCGCAGCCCGCCGCGACAGCGATTACCGCAGCAACGCTCAAGGGGGCCATGCCTCTCATGAATTTATGCATTCCATCTCCATGCCCGCTGTGAGGCCACGCCTGTCTTGGACAACGGTTCGACAAGGCCATAAACCTACCGTCATTGGGCGCATAACATCATGCCCAAGCATGAGGGCACGGATGCCGCCGCCCTGGCCCTCCTGGCGCGGGCGTTGGCTCCGACCGCCGCTCGCCGCCTCTTCCAGCGGCACCTGTCACCCCCCCACGAGGCAGGATTCATATCCCAGGTTGCCTCTTGGGTGAGTAACGGCATCGCCGGGCTGTTCACCGCGGAGCCGCAGGGCGAGGTGCGTCCCGGCGGGCAGCAGGTCAACCTGCCCGGTAGCCGAGCGTCCGCTTTCCACCGCGGCGGCGAAACAGCCGCCGCCGGGCAAGCGCGTCAAGGACCCTCACCGGGATGGTCAACGCCCTGGTATGCCACCGTCGATGCGCCGATGCACGGCTACGACCGGAGAGGCCGTCGAACCAACATCGGCGACTACAACGACCGCGGTGCCGTCACGAACGCGCTCGCTTCGCTGGGCTGTTGCCGATGCTCCACGAACTGGCCGGCAGATGGCCTGCCCTTGCCTGTCAAATGGTTGACCGTGCCGGATTCCATTCATACCGTCCGATTCATGACCTCTGCTGCCGACGACCAGCGCGAGGCGATCCTGCAGATTGCGACCCGCATGTTCGCGGCTCTCGGATATGACGG
The DNA here is from genome assembly GCF_040610675.1 of Nonomuraea sp. NPDC003804. NCBI lineage: Bacteria > Bacillati > Actinomycetota > Actinomycetes > Streptosporangiales > Streptosporangiaceae > Nonomuraea > Nonomuraea sp. NPDC003804. The sequence continues at coordinate 150,589 of NZ_JBEXMT010000018.1, read as the reverse complement.
GACTTCCCTTCAGCAGATAGCGGAGGCCGCCGGATTCGAGGTCGCCAAGGTGACCTCCCTGTTGGGGAGCAAGCGGGACCTCTACCTGACCATCATGGAACGTGCCCACGAGGCTGATCGCGCCGCGATCGAGGCGGTCATGGCCCGATTCACTCCGCTGTCCCCCGCCGACGCCCCCAAGATGATCCATGCGCTGGCCGACAGCTATCTGGACTTCTGCCAAACCAACCCGCAGATCCCCGCACTCTGGGCGCACCGCAGCCTCTTCGACGCCCAGGACGTCACCGACCTCGAGCGTCGCTACGTCTGGCCGCTGCACGCCCAGATCCACAAGAGCATCGAGCCCGCCCTCGAGGCAGGACACATCGACGACGCTCCCGACTTCAGATACGTCCTCTGGACGATGATCTGGTGCGTCGAAGGCTTCTGCTGCGGCGACGTACTCGACGACGAGGGCAACCGCCTCGGCCCCGATGATCGGAAAGCCTCCATCGACTTCCGCAGGTACCTCCACCTCCTGCTCGACCGTCTGCTCATCCCGCCGCCGAAACCGGTGTGACTCGGCGGCGGCTGCGTGACGAAGGTCGTACGGTCCGCCTGCCAGGTGGAGGCGGACCTGGTCGGAGGACGGGGTGATGTTGTCGGCTCGGCGCTCGAGGCGGTTCTTGGTGGGGTGTCATCGCGGTCCGTGAACCGCTTGGTGCTTGCTGGCCGGACCGGCGTGTCAGGCGAGCCGGAGGCCGGCCGGTCGGGTCATCGACGCGATCAGGGCCTGGACGAGGCGCGTGATCAGCGCCTCCACGAGCATGAAGGCGGCCTTGGCAAGCAGAGACGCCAAGAAATCAGACACTTGCTACCTCACATGGAGAAAGTCACTGTTATAGGCATATTCCGCTATAAATTTCCGTGTTCGGGTGTCGTTCGGATGACGGTCAGGTGAACTGTCCAGAACGTTTCCGCCCCAGGCTTTCGATCACCGTGGCCAGCAGCACCGCGAGCGCCGCGCAGCCGAGCCCGATGCCCCAGCCGAGCGGCCCGATCGGCCGGTTCCCGAAGAACTGGCTGAGGCCGGGGACCGAGACGATCACACCCAGCGCCGCCAGCGACGACACCGAGGCCAGCACCACCACCCGGTCCTTGCTGCCCAGCGCCAGCGTCTGCAGCAACTGGGCGCCGACCAGGGCCACCAGCCCGACCGTGTCCGCGCGGCCGCGGGTGCCGGTCATGCGGGCGAGGATCCAGGCCGCGGTCGCCGCCGCGGCCGTGGTGGCCGCGCGCAGGTAGATGTCCCGCGTCAGCGCGGCGCCGAGCGACGCCTCGGGCCCCTCCGCCAGCAGCGCCTCCGGACTGGCGGCGCCGGGCGGCCGGACGGCCACCGCCATCGCCGGCAGCATGTCGGTGAGCAGGTTGACCAGCAGCAACTGTCGGGCGTTCAGCGCGCTGCGCCTGGTGAGCAGGCTCGAGCCAAGCGTGAAAGCGATCTCTCCGATGTTGCCGCCGAGCAGGATGCCCAGCGCGTCGCGGACGGAGCCCCACATGGCCCTGCCCTCGACGATCGCGTCGATGATCGTCTCGATGCGGTCGTCGATCACGACGATGTCGGCGGCGGCCCTGGCGGCGGGAGTCGCACGGGGTCCGAGGGCGACACCGACGTCGGCGAGCCGGATGGCCGGCACGTCGTTGGCGCCGTCACCGGTGACGGCCACCACCCTTCCCGCTCGGCGCAGGCTGGTCACGATCCGCGCCTTGTGCTCGGGGGTGACCCGGGCGAAGACCGCCACGTCCGGCAGCGCCGCGCCCAGGGCCGCGTCGTCCAGGCCGTCGAGCTCGGGGCCGGTCAGGACGCGCCCGCCGTTCAGGGCGTTGATCTCGGCGGCGATCGCCTCGGCCGTGCTGGGATGGTCACCGGTGATCATGACCACGCGGACGCCCGCCCGCATCAGTCCTTCCACGCTGCGCTTGGCCGTCGGCCGCACGGGGTCGGCCAGACCGAGGAAACCCAGGAAGGAAAGGCGTTCGATGCGGGACTCGTCGAGGTCGGCGCGGCTGGAGGCCGGCCGTTCGGCGACCGCGAGCACGCGGTAGCCCTGCAGCGCGAGCCGGTCCACCTCCTTCTCCAGCGCCCGCCTGGCCGCCGGGTCCAACGGGACCCGCCGGCCCCCGCGGACGAGGTCGGCGCAGCGGGTGAGCACGACCTCGGGAGCGCCTTTGACGCTCAGCAGATGACCGGACTCCGACAGGCCGAGGACCGCGTGGTAGCCGCGCCCCGGTTCGAAGGGCAGCTCGTCGACCCGCTCCCAGCGCGCCAGCCCGTTCCGCGCGGTGACCCCAAGCCGGGCGGCCCCCTCCACCACGGCCCGGTCCGTGGGATGGGGAATGGCCCGCCCGCCGCCGAACCGCGGTCCCGCGCGCAGCGCCGCGGCGACGATCTCCCGCAGCGCCGGTGTCGCCGCCTCCAGCGCCTCCTCGGACCACCCGTTCGACACCCTGCGCAGGCTGATGTGCCCCTCGGTCAGGGTTCCCGTCTTGTCGAAGCAGAGCACGTCGACCCGGCCCAGCGCCTCGATCGTCGACGGGTTGCGGACGAGCGTGTTGCGCGCCGACAGCCGCTTGGCCGAGGCGAGCTCGGCCACGGTGGCGACGAACGGCAGCCCCTCGGGGACCGCGGCCACCATCATGCTCACCGCGGGCGCCACCGCCTGCGCCAGGCGCGAGCCGCGAACCATCTCGACGACCATCAGGACCACCCCGGAGCCGACCGCGGCGGGCAGGATCCTGCTGCTCAGCTCGCGAAGCCGCAGCTCCACCCCGCTGTCCGGCGGCCGCTCGCGGGCCATTCTGGCGGTCCTGCCCGCCTCGGTCGCCTCGTCGGTGGCCACGACCACGGCGAGGCCATGGCCGGCCGCGACGGTCGTCCCCTGGTACACCATCGAGGCGCGGTCCGCGACGGCGCGCGCCGCGGTCGGCGCCGCCGTCTTGGCGACGAGCTGCGATTCGCCGGTGAGGACCGACTCGTCCAGCTCGAGGCCGGTCTCCTGGATGAGCCTGCAGTCGGCGGGTACGGCGTCGCCGGCCCGCAGCTCGATCACGTCCCCCGGCACCAGGTCGTCGGCGACGCCCGTCAGGCCGCCGCCGGGCCGGCGCAGCCGTACCCGCACGGCGGTGGCCTCGGTGAGGCGGCGCAGCGCCCGGTCGGCGCCCTGGCGCTGGGCGCCGCCGATGAGCGCGTCGACGACCATCACGCCGCCGATGAGCACGCTGTCCAGCGCCGAGCCGACGACGGCCGACAGGCCGGCGCCCGCGGCCAGGACCGGAGTCAGCGGGTTGGCCAGCTCGTGCAGCGACGCGCCCACCAGGGACGTCGGGCCGGCCGCCTGCCGTCGCGGCGCCTTCCGGCGGCGCCGGGCCGCCTCCGCCTCGGTCAGGCCGCCGGGCGAGGTGCGCAGCCGGGCCAGCACGTCGCGCACCGCCATGGCGTGCCAGGGCGTGTGGTCGGCCTGGATCGGCGGCAGCCGGCGCTCCACGTGACGTCCCGCCCACTCCCCGACGACCAGCGCGGCCAGGGAGGTGCAGTCGCGCACCAGGTGGGCCTGCCGGACGGCGACCGGCTGCGGCACCAGGAACGCCAGTCCCGCCCCCGCGACGGCTCCCGCGGCGGCCACCCGCACGCTTCGCGTGCTCGCCTTCCTGGCGTACGGCAGGCACTGGAGCAGCAGGTGCACCCCGTCGAGCTCGCCGATCACGTCCGCGTCCCAGGGGACCCGCCGCAGCCGTCCGAGCACCCCGATGCCCAGGTCGGCCTGGCTCAGGCCGCGGCGCGCGCGCTGGGACACCACGGCCACTGCGTGCCCCTCGAGCTGGAGCGCGCGGACCGAGGCGGCCAGCCGGGACCCGCCGGCGACGGTCCGTTCCACACCGAGCCGGCGGGCGAAGCCCGTGTCCCCGCCGGCCAGGACCACCTCGCAGACGCCGTCCGGCGCCGCGACCACGGCTTCGGCCAGCGGGTGCAACTCCCTGGCCAGGCCGACCATGGCCCGCGGGACCTCACGCTCGGCCACCACGACGGCCCGGATCCCCTGCTCGCGCCACTCGGCCAGGCGGGCGGGCCCGACGGCCGCCGCGACCGGCCCCTCCGCCTCCTCGTACGGCACGGCGGTCCACCCGTCGTGCTCGCACCTGGCCGCGGGATCGGTCAGGTCGAGCAGGGTGTAGAGCCTGGCGTGCAGGTCGTCCGTGTCCACGTCCTGGGCGAGCGGGACGACGCCGTCGACCGTCCAGGCGCCGGAGGCGAGCACGTCGGCGTCCAGGACGACCATGTCGATGCGATCCATGCGGTGCAGCGCGTGGCGATCCAGCACGATCGTGTCGCGTCCCGCCAGGGCACGCAGGGTGGCGCTGGTGAAGGCGTCCCTGCCGAGGCGCGCGGCCTTGGGCGCCCCGGTGATGAGCACGGACAGTCCCCGCTGGTGGTCCTGGCTGATGGCCGTGGTCACGCCGTGCGCCACCACCGAGGCCGCGCTGGCCGCGTCGGCGTAGCGCTCGACGGGCCCGTGGGGGAGCGGAACCGGGCGGGCGGTCGCCGCTGTCCTGAGATGGCGGTAGGCGCCCTGCTCGGCGGCGAACCCCTCCTCGCGCAGCGCCCAGGCCCGAAGCCCGGCCCGCGCGTCGACGTAGCGGCCCGCCGCGGCGACGGCGTCGACCAGCAGCGACATGGGCCGCCCGGCCAGCGTCTGGGAGACGACCCTGGTCGCGGTCAGCACCGTGTCGACGGCGTGCTTGCCGAGGCGTTGCTCCAGCTCGTGGCGGATCCGCGGGGTGTCCTCGGCCAGCGCCAGGAAGGGCGGCACCGCCGCGTGCAGCCTCGGCAGGCGCGCGGCCTGGCCGGCCAGCGCCACTCCGGCCCCGACGAGGTGCAGGCCGAGGCTGACCGCGGCGCGGGCCTGCTGTTCGACGCCGTCGAGCACGCGGGTGGCCGCCGGCCCCTCCTCCGCGCTGTCGTCAGTGCTCTCGTCCGCGCTGCCGTCCGCGCTGCCGTCCACGCTGTCGTCCGCCGTCTTGTCCGCGGTCGTGCCGGGGGTCCGCCCGTCCGTGTCGAGCTCTTCCACCAGCGCCAGGAGTTTGTCCATGTCGACCGTGGTGATGTCACACCCGACGAACACGCAGCCGAGCGCCCCGTTCACCTCGGCGCGCCCGGCGCCCGCCGCGCGCAGCCGCTCCTCGAGGGCGCGCGCGAACCGCTCGCTTCCCGGCCCGCCGACGCGCCGCAACTCGATGCGGACCCCGCCCGCGCACGGCTGTACCCGGCGAGGTCGTGGAATGAAGCCGCGCACCGGTTCGGGGACCAGGTCGAGCAGCGTGTCAACCGAGGGCAGGCCGAGCCATGCCATACACCCTCCCGGCAACGGTTCGTCGAGCCGCGAGAGCGCGCGGCTCGCTGGGATCACGGGGCAACGGAGCTCACCCCGGGTGTGCGCGAGCGGGGAGTGCCGGGATGACGACCATCGTTCCTCCTCCCCCTCCCCGGCGCGGGGCCGGGGGCGAGCACACACCGTGATGCTCCACATCTCCCTTTCGCTTACATATCTACCCATTCCAGTCATAGGTGACGTACAGCTCGTTTGGTTGCTTCAAGCCGTCTCCAGGAGCTCCTTTCGCCTCCTGGGCGGCCTGCGCAGGTCCGGCCCGTGGTCCTTGTGCCGGCCTGCCGGTGAGCGGGTGGCCAACCGTGGCGCGCCGCGCGCCGTATGGGCGAGCGGGTGACGGGTAGGCGCCGTCGCATGGCTCGAATCGCTTCGGAAACACTGATCGAGAGGCTGGCCGAGTGGGGCGTCGACACCGTCTTCGGCCTGCCGGGCGACGGCATCAACGGGCTGATGGAGGGGCTGCGGCGGCACCAGGACAAGGTGCGCTTCGTCCTCGTCCACCATGAGGAGGCCGCCGCGTTCATGGCCGCCGGGTACGCCAAGGCCACCGGCAGGATCGGCGTGTGCCTGGCCACCTCGGGCCCCGGCGGGCTGCACCTGCTCAACGGCCTCTACGACGCCAAGCTCGACCACGCGCCCGTGCTGGCCATCACCGGCATGCAGGAGACGACCGTGCTGGGCACCGGCTACCAGCAGGAGGTCCACCTCGACAAGGCGTTCGGCGACGTCGCCGAGTACAACATGGTCATCTACCACCCGGCGCAGCTGCCGGCCCTGGTGGACATCGCCGTCAGGACCGCCTACGCCAGGCGGGGGGTGGCCCACCTGTCGGTTCCCAACGACATCCAGGTCGCCGACGCCGCCGCCGATCCGTGGAAGCACGTCGGCCCCGTACGCCCACCCAGGACCGCGCCGTGTTACCTGCCCGCCCCCGGCGTCCCGAGGCAGGAGGACCTGGAGCGGGCCGCGCAGGTGCTCAACGCGGCCGAGCGCCCTGCCCTGCTGGTGGGAGCCGGCGCGCTGCACGCCAGGCAGGAGGTGCTGGCCGTCGCCGAGACGCTGGCGGCGCCGGTGATCAAGACGCTCGTCGGCAAGGCGGTCGTCCCGGACGACTCCCCGTACACCACCGGCGGGCTCGGCCTGCTGGGCACCCGGCCGAGCGAGGAACTGGTGGAGGACGTGGACGTGCTGTTCATGATCGGCACGAACTTCCCGTACACCAAGCACCTCCCCGAGCCCGGCACGGCCAGGTTCGTGCAACTGGAGGTCGATCCCGCCCGCGCGGGCACCAGGGTGCCCACGGACGTGCCCCTGGTCGGTGACGCCAAGGAAGGCCTCAGCGCGCTGCTGCCGCTCCTGGAGCGGCGCACCGACCTCCGTCACCTGGTGAAGTACCAGGAGAAGATGGACAAGTGGCGCCGCGAACTGCGCGCGCTGGAGAACCCGGAGCGCGACCCGATCGCGCCGCAGTACCTGGTGTCCGTCCTCGACGAGCTGGCCGCCGACGACGCGATCCTCGCCTGCGACAGCGGCACCGTCGCCACGTGGGCCGCCCGGCACTGGACGATCCGCGGCGACCGGCGGTTCTACCTGTCCGGCAACCTCGCCACGATGGCGCCCGGCCTGCCGTACGCCCTCGCCATGCAGCACGCCTTCCCCGGCCGCCAGGTGATCGCGTACGTGGGGGACGGCGGCTTCGCCATGCTCATGGCCGAGTTCCTCACCGCCGCCCAGCACGGGCTGCCGGTCAAGGTGGTGATCAACAACAACAACGCGCTGGGCCAGATCCTGTGGGAGCAGATGGTGCTCGGCTATCCCGAGCACGGCGTGCGCTACGCCGAGCCCTGGGCCGACTACTCCTCCTGGGCGACGGCCTGCCACGGGTTCGGCGCCAAGGTCACCAGGCCGGGCGACCTGCGCGGCGCCGTCGAGCGGGCCCTCGCCCATGACGGTCCCGCGCTGGTCGACGTCGACGTCGATCCGAACGAGCCGCCCATGCCGGGCAAGGTGAGCTACCAGCAGGCCGTGAAGTTCGCCCAGGCGTTCGTCAAGGGCCAGCCGCATCGTGCGGCCATCGCCACCACGCTGTTCAAGGACCGCATCCAGAAGCTGGGCGACTGAGCCCGCTCGCCCCCCTGACCGCTGGGAGGCTGCCGCACGCGAAGGGGAGGGTCGGCTGCCCGATTCGGGTACCGGGATACGGGTTTCTCCCCTCGCCGGTCGTGCCGCCCGCGTCGCATGCTCGCCCGTGGACATGTCGTGCCAGGCATGCCGTACGCGCATCCAGCGGAGAACCGGGGGCGAACCATGTCGTACCGTCAGCGGAAACGGCCACCAGCGCGCACGCGGGACGGCGCCGCGTGAAACCGACGTCCCGCACCGAGGTCCAGGGCCTCGCCGACGCGCTGACCCTGCGCGCCGGGTCGGCCGACGACGCGCCTGCCGCCTTCTGGATCCTGTCGTCCAGGCCCACCGCGGTGCCGATCGCCCGGCATCTCACCCGCGTCCGGCTGCAGCTGTGGCGGCTCCCGGAGCTGGTGGAGGCCGCCGAGCTCCTGGTCAGCGAGCTCGTGACCAACGCCGTACGGCACGCCGGCGGCCATGTCCGGCTCACCCTGACGGTCGACGACGGCCTCATGCGATGCGAGGTCGAGGACGGCGGGCCGCTTCTCCTTCCCGCTGAGGGCTGGTACGGGCGCGCCCTCCTCGATGCGCTGGCCTGCTGCTGGGGGACCGGCCGTACGGACTCGGGGGAGGTCGTCTGGTTCGAGATCCCCACCGCGGACCGGACCCGGACGGAACCGGTCCGGGGATGACCGTGGCGCGGGCAACGTCATGAATTGACCATAAATCCGGACATAAGGTATACAAATGGCAATACCCCTCCCCGGGGAGGGCCTCCTGCCTCAGCGTGCCTCCGAGTGGTCGCCGACCCCCTCCCGATCCTCGCGCTGAGCCTTCGTCCCGGGCCCTCCAGGAGGAGCCTCCCCGATTCCGCCCGCCTCCGCCATCCCACCGGAAAGTCGCGCCATGAGCCACGACAGCAGCAGCGCACACGCCGTCTTCGAGTTCGACCTCACCGCGGACGAGACCCGCCGGCGGGCCGCGGTCATGGCGGCGCTGGGAGCGAACTGGGATCCCCTGGCGGTGATGCGCGGGGAGGAGGAGGCGTACGCGCTCCTCTACTCGGGGCTCGACCGGCAGCAGCAGGAGACCTACGACATGCTCGTGGCCGCCGAGGTCCTCCCGCGGAAGGCGCCGGGCCGTGTTGCCGATTGACCCCCAGGCCGATCGGGGCCGCCGGGCATGGGTCTCCTGCCCCCGGTGCTTCGACGGCACCGACTGCGGGGACTGCCGCGGCGGACGCACCTGCGGGGTGCACTGGCGCTACCTGCTCGGCAACACCGGCAGCCGGCTGCACCTCCAGTGCCCCGGCTGCACGCACGTGTGGGATCACGAGACCCACTTCGGGGCGAGCGGCACCTCCTGACGGGCCGCCCCCGGCACTACCCCCACCCGCTACGTAGGTACCTACCTATGCCTTACGGGTACCCATACGGGGGTTTATCCCGTCTCGCTCGTGGCGCCGTGCGGTGCAGGCTGGTTCCAGACATGAGCTCAGCCGAACCCGAATGCCATGAGAGGGGTAACGAGCCATGTGCCAGCATCAACCGCCGTGTCCACCGGCGGACGCTCCGCACCACGACGCGGCCCGCCTGGTCGCCTTCCACCCGGAACAGGGCTGGGGGCTGCTGTGCAACGGGGTCGTCATCTTCGACGACTGCGGCGAGCTGCTGCCGGACGGCCGGAGCATCGCCATCGGACCTGTGCGCTCCGGACACGCGGCATGAGGCTCATGACCCCCAACCGCTTCCTCGCCTTCGCCGACGGCCTGTTCACCCGCGCCGTGCCGGGCGAGCGCAGGGCCTCCTGGGTGCTGACGGCCACGTCGTCAGCCGTGCCCAGCGCCCGCCGCATGACGCGCGCCCGGCTGGTGCAGTGGGGGCTGCAGAACGAGGCGGCGGTGGCCGACGTGCTGGTGGGCGAGCTGGTGACCAGCGCGCTGCAGGACAGCGCCGACACCGTCAGGGTCACGCTCACCGCCGAGGACGGGCTCCTGCGCTGCGAGATCGAGCACGCCGAGCCCTCGGGACGGCGCGCCGAACGCGAACACCTCCTGCTGGCCCACCTGGCCTGCTGCTGGGGCACCGCCCAGACCGACGAGGGGAAGGTCGTCTGGTTCGAGCTTCCCGCACCGGGACTCATCTGAAGGGAACCGTGACCGTGCGCAAGACCCGGATCCGCAAGACGAGGAGGTCGGCCGACCCCCACGCCCCGGACCTGCGGACACCGTCGGGACGGCCGATGCCCTACTGAGCGACCGGCTGGGTGACAGCACTGCTGGGCGACCGCGCCGCCCGCGTGGCAGGGTGTCAGCCGGACGGCTCGTCGCCGGCCACGTGGCCCTGCTCGGCCACCCAGACCGCGACCTGGGCGCGGGAGTGGTAGCCGAGCTTGCTCAGGATGCGTTCGATGTGCCCCTCCGCGGTCCGCTGGGAGATCACCAGGGCGGCGGCGATCTCCTTGTTGGTCAGTCCCTGCGCCACGAGGTGGGCGATCTCGGTCTCCCGCGGCGTCAGTGGCGCCGACTTGGCCGCGGCCGGCTGCTCGTCGCCCTGCTGCTGCCGGTCCTGGCGGAGGGCGTAGGCGAGCGCCTCGTCGTAGGAGAGCCGGGCACCGCGCTTGACGGCGGTGTCGAAGGCCGTGTCGCCGAGGGCTTGGCGCACGCTCTCCACGCATTCGTCGTGATAGTGGGACAGATGCCCGAACCCCGACAGTGGTGCGCCGATCGCCTGCCAGACGGTTTCGAGGATGCCGAGCAGCTGGGCCGCTCGCCGGTACTGCTTCTCGGCGGTGGCGATCCACGCCAGCACCTCCAGGTTGATTCCCACTCCCAGCGGGTCGTCGAGCGCGCGGTTGAAGACCAGGCTCGTCGCCTCCAGCTCGGTCGCCCGCGCGAGGTCGCCCTGCCGCCAGACCTCCACGCCGAGCGCCATCATCATGTACGCCCGGTGCCAGCCCTCGCTGTGGGCGTCGCACAGGGCCAGGCACTGGTCGCCCAGCTCGATGGCCCGCGGGGAGTCGCCGCGGAAGGAGTACGCCAGGGACAGCCGGATGAGGGCCAGCGCCGTGCCCACGGGGTCGCCGGCGGCGCGGTGCCCGGCCAGCGCGTCCTCGTAGCGCGTGATGGCGGACTCGGCGTCGCCCTCGTACATGGCGATCATCCCGCAGTAGAGCTCGACGTAGGCCAGGGTCGCGTCCAGCCCCAGCCGCTCGGCGATCGTCCGGCTCTCCTCGAGCATCGCCTTGGCCGCGGGGATGTCGGCCTGGATGATCGCCAGCCAGCCGGCGGTCCACAGCGCCCGTGCCCGCGCCTGGCTCGGTTCGGGCGCGGCGGCCAGCGCCCGGTCCAGCCAGCGCCTTCCCTCTCCCAGCCAGTAACCGCTGATCCAGTGGTAGAGCAGGTCGGCGGCCAGGTCGAGACCGGTGGAGACCTCCTCGGGGTCGCCGAAGCAGTTCTCCAGCGCGGTGTGCAGGTTGGCGTGCTCCAGCCGCAGCCGGTCGAACCACGCCACCTGCGACGGGCCGAACAGCTGGGCTCGCGACTGCGCCGCCAGCGTGCGGTAGTGGTCGCGGTGCCGCCGTTGCAGCGTGGCCTGCCGGCCTGTGTCGGCGAGCTTCTCCATGCCGTACTGGCGGATGATCTCCAGCAGCCGGTAGCGCGCCCGCGACCCGTGCTCCTCCCTGATCAGGATCGACTTGTCCACCAGACCGCACACCAGGTCGAGCACCTCGTCGCGGTCGATGCCGTCGCCGGAGCAGACCGCCTCGGCCGCCTCCAGGTCCAGGTCGCCGGCGAAGACCGACACGCGGGCCCAGAGCAGCCGCTCCTTCTCCGAGCACAGGGCGTGGCTCCAGTCGATCAGGGCGCGCAGCGTCTGGTGCCGCGGCAGCACGGCCCGAGAGCCCCCGGTCAGCAGCCGGAAGCGGTCGTGGAGGCGCTCGTCCAGCTGCTTGACGGACAGGGCGCGCAGCCTGACGGCGGCCAGCTCGATCCCGAGCGGCAGGCCGTCCAGCCGCCGGCAGATCCGGGCGACGACCTCTCTGTTCTCCTCGGTGATGGCGAAGGACGGCAGGACGGCTCTGGCCCGCTCGGCGAACAGGCACACGGCGTCGCACCTGGCCAGCGACTCGATGGGCATTCCCGCGCCGTCGTTGTCGGGCAGCGGGAGCGTGGGCACCGGCAGCGTCTGCTCGCCGGCGAAACCGAGGGACTCCCGGCTGGTGGCCAGGATGCTCAGCTCGGGCGCGGCGCGCAGCAGCGTCTCGGCGAGAACCGCGCACTCGTGCACCAGGTGCTCGCAGTTGTCGAGGATCACCAGGGCCTGCTTGTCCCTGAGGTGGTCGGTGAGCACCTCCATGGGCGAGCTGAGGCTGAGGTCGCGGATCTCCAGCGCCTCGACCACGCTCTGCGCGAGCATGTCCGGGCTCTCCACCGTGGCCAGCTCGACGAACCACACCCCGCCGCGGAAGTCGCGGGCCACGTCGAGCGCAACCCGGAGGGCCAGCCGGGTCTTGCCGACCCCGCCGGCACCGGTCAGGGTCACCCCGCGGGACAGCGGCAGGCGCCGTTTGACCTCGGCCACTTCGTGCCGACGGCCTACGAAGCTGGTCACCTCTGCCGGCAACCTCGCCGTCTGCTGCCGTCTGGAGGCGCTCGTCGTCATGGGTTTCCTCGCCGGCTGCGTCGCCGCTGGAGCGCGGCCGTAGCCGTCATCGTTCAGGTCGTGCGCAGGGCCTCAGCGGTCCGCACCCTCAGGATCCTTGTGGCCATTCATTACAGAAGGGTAAAAGCATGCCGAAAATGGCCCAGGCGTAATCTGGGTTTCGTCGGCTCCCGTCCCGACGGCACGGGTGCCTCGACGGATCCGAGCGGGTGAGCACGCATGGGGGTGGCGTCCAAGGGTTCGCAGACGCGCGGGTTGCCGGCCGAGCTGACCAGCTTCGTGGGCCGTCGGCGCGAGATAGCCGAGGTCAAACGGCTGCTGGCAGGCTCCAGGCTGGTGACCCTCGTCGGCGTGGGCGGCGTCGGCAAGACCAGGCTGGCCCGGCGGGTCGCCGCCGACGTACGGCGCGCGTTCCGCGACGGCGTGTGCGTGATCGAGCTGGCCGCGCTGGAGTCGCCCGACCTGCTCGTCCAGACCCTCATCGAGTCCTTCGGGATCGCGAACCTGTCCACCAGACCGCCGATCGAGGTGCTGACCGGCCACCTGCGCGACAAGCAGATGCTGATGGTCCTGGACAACTGCGAGCACCTGCTGCACGAGTGCGCCGTCGCGGCCGAGACGCTGGCGCGCGCCGCGCCCGGCCTGCGGATCCTCGCCACCAGCCGGCAGGTGCTCGGCGTCGCGGGGGAGCAGACGATGGTCGTGCCGTCGCTGCCGGTGCCCGACGGCGACATCGAGCGCCTGTCGAGGGAGTCGATGGAGCAGTCCGACGCGGTGCGGCTGTTCGTCGAGCGGGCCGGGGCGGTCGCGCCCGGCTTCGGGATCACCGACGACAACTGGGAGGCCGTGCTCCGGATCTGCCGGAGCCTGGACGGCATCCCGCTGGCCATCGAGCTGGCGGCCGTCCGGCTGCGGGTGGTCTCCGTGCACCAGCTGCTGGCCCGGCTGGAGGACCGCTTCCAGCTGCTCACCACGGGATCGCGGGTGCTGCTGCCCCGCCAGCGCACGCTGCGCGCCCTGATCGACTGGAGCCACACCCTGTGCACCGAGCAGGAGCAGCGGCTCTGGGCGCGGCTGTCGGTCTTCTCCGGCAGCCTCGACCTCGAGGCGGCCGAGCGCGTGTGCGCCGGTGACGGCGTCGCCGCGGAGGAGATCGTCGACCTGGTGTGCGGCCTGGTGGACAAGTCCATCCTGATCAGGGAGGAGGACGGCGCCCACGCGCGCTACCGGCTGCTGGAGACCATCCGCCAGTACGGCAGGGACCGGCTGCGCGAGGCCGGCCAGGAGGACACACTCAGACGCCGGCACCGCGACTGGTACCAGGACCTGGCGGTCCGGGCGCACCACGCCTGGTTCGGCCCTGACCAGGTGAGCTGGTACGCGCGCCTGCGCACCGAGCACGACAACCTGCGAACCGCCCTCGACTACTGCCTGGCGGTTCCGGGACAGGCGGCCTCCGGCCTGGTCATCGCCGCGGCGCTGCGGTTCTACTGGATCGCCTCCGACTCCCCGCAGGAGGGCCGGAGCTGGTTCAAACGCCTGCTCGCCGCCGACCGGCGGCCGACCCCGGTCCGGGCCCGTGCCCTCTGCGTCGAGGCGCGGCTGGCCGTCCTGCAGAGCGACTTCGCGACGGCCGCGACCCTGCTGGGGGAGGGCCGGCACCTGGCCCGCCGGTTCGACGACCCGGCGACCATGGGCGCCGCCATGTACGTCGCCGGCCTCGCCGCCCTGCTCCAGCGGGATCTGCCCAGCGCGCTGACCCTTCTCGGCGGGGCGCTGGACCACAGCCGCAGGACGGGCGACGCGATCGGCGTCGTCAACTCGTTGATCTATCTGGCCACCGTGCACTCGCTGCTCGGCCAGTCCCGCAAGGCGGTCGACAGGTTCGAGGAGTGCCTGGCGATCTGCGAGCCGCGCCGCGAGAACTGGTTCCGGTCGTACGCGCTGTGGACGTACGGGATCGAGGTGTGGAAGCAGGGCGACACGCGGCGGGCGGTCGCGATGGAACGCGAGGCCGTACGGCTCAAGGAGCCCTTCGACGACCGTCTGGGCGTCGCGCTGTGCATCGAGGTTCTGGCCTGGACGAGCTGCGGCGACGGCGAAGCCGAGCGCGCGGCCCTGCTGCTGGGCGCGCTGCGGGAGATCTGGCGCTCGTTCGGCGGGCCGCTGTTCGGCTACCTGGCCGACCACCATGACGCCTGCGAGCTGGCGGCCAGGAGGACACTCGGCACCAGGGCGTTCGAGACCGCCCTGCGCAGGGGCATGGGGCTCACCCTGGCCGACGCGCTGGAGTACGCGATGCGGGAGGACCGGCCGGCGGGCGGGGCCCGGCCGAAGTCCTCACCGCTGACCCGCAGGGAGATGGAGATCGCCCGGCTGGTCGCGCAGGGCATGAGCAACAAGGCGATCGCGGCGGCGCTGATGATCGCGCAGCGTACCGCGGAGGGGCACGTGGAACACATCCTCGGCAAGCTCGGCTTCACCTCGCGCGTGCAGATCGCCGCCTGGGTCAGCCGGCAGGAGCAGGAAGGCGACGAGCGGGGCCCGGCCGGAGGCTCGCCGTGAGCCCGGCCGAGCGCGCACGCGCGGCCACGACCGACCCGCCGGCGGAGGCCTCCAGGTTCGTCGGGCGGCGGCACGAGGTGGCCGAGGCCCGGCGGATGCTGTCCCGCACCCGGCTGCTGACCTTGACAGGAACGGGCGGCGTCGGCAAGACGCGGCTGGCCTTCAGGGTCGCCGAGTCGCTGGAGCGCGCCTACAAGGACGGCGTGGAGGTGGTCGAGCTGGCCACCCTGGAGGCCGGTGACCTGCTGGCGGCGACCGTGGCCGCGGCGCTGGGGCTGCGGGACGTCGGGCCCGATCCGGCGACCATGCTGGTGGACTACCTCGCGGACAAGCGGATACTGCTCGTGCTGGACAACTGCGAGCACCTGCTCGAGGACTGCGCCCGCCTGGTGGACCTGCTGCTGCGCGGCGCGCCCCGGTTGCGCATCCTGGCGACCAGCCGCCAGGCCATGGCGGTCGGTGGCGAGCAGGTCATGGTGGTGCCCTCCCTGTCCGTGCCGGACGACGGCGCCCTGCCGCCACGCGACATCGCCAGGCATGATGCCGTACGGCTGTTCATGGACCGCGCGGCGAGCGTGTGGCCTGGCTTCTCCCTGGACACGGGCAACGCGGCCGCCGTGGCGCGGCTGGCCCGGCGCCTGGAGGGCATCCCGCTGGCGATCGAGCTGGCCGCGATGCGGCTGCGAAGGGTGCCCCTGGAGCAGCTCGCCCGCGAGCTGGAGGAGCGTTTCGACGTGCCGGCGGAGGGCAGCCCGAGCGCGCTGCCACGCCATCGGACGCTTCGCGCGACCATGGACTGGAGCTTCGAGCTGTGCTCACCGGCAGAGCAGCGGCTGTGGGCGCGGATGTCGATGTTCGCCGGCGGCGCCGACCTCGACACGGCCGAGGCGGTCTGCGCGGGCGACGGGATCGACCCCGTCGAGGTCATCGACCTGGTGGCCGGGCTGGTGGACAAGTCCGTCCTGGTGACCGAGCACGGGGAGGCCGGGGTCAGGTACCGCATGCTGGAGAGCATCCGCGCCTACGGCGCGGAGCGGCTGGAGCCCGCGGAGGCGACGGCGCTGCGCGGCCGGTACATCGACCACTACCGGGACGTGACGGAAGGGCGGCGGATCGACCGGCTCGTTCCCGACCAGCTCGACCGCTACCGCTTCCTGGGCCGCGAGTTGCCCAATGTGCGTGTCGCGCTCGAGCTGTGCCTGAGCGCGCCGGGCACGGCGGCGACGGCCCTCGACATCGCCTCGTCGATGTGGAGCTACTGGATGCTCGCCGGTTCCCCCACAGAGGGACGGTACTGGCTGCGGCGCGGCCTTGACCAGGTATCCGGCGCGGGCCGCACCCGAGCGATCGCGCTGTGCACGGACAGCATGCTGGCCCTGCGGCAGGGCAACCTGGACGCGGCGACGCCGAGACTCGAGGAGTGCCGATCCATGGCAGAGCAGGCGGGCAACGAGAGCGTCCTGCCGCTCGTCCTGCGGGCCTCCGGCCTGGCCGCCTTCTCCACCGGCGACGCGCGACGCGGCCAGGCGCTCATGGAGCAGGCCCTGGCCATCCACCGCGCCGCCGGCGACCTCGCCGGCGTGACCGTCGACCTCTACTACACGGCCGCCTACGGCTCGATGGAGGACCCGGCGCGAGCGGCGGTGATCGGCGAGGAGGTGCTGGCGCTGTGCGAGGCCCATGGCGCGATCCTGTGGCGCGCCTATGCCCAGCTGTCGCTCGCCATCGCCGCGTGGAACCTGGACGACTGGCACCGCGCCGAGGCGCTGGCGAGCGAGGCCGCCGAGTTCACCAGGGAGGTCAACGACCGCTGGGGCCTGACCCAGTGCCTGGAACTGCTGGCATGGACGGCCTGCGCCAGGGGCGACCACCGGCGGGCGGCCAGGATGCTGGGGGCGGCGCACACGTTGTGGCAGGCGGTGGACTCCTCGCCGACCCGGCTCTGGTACCAGGCGACGTGGCACGAGCGCTGCGTCGAGCGAACCCGCCAGGAGCTGGGGGAGCGGGAGTTCGCCGCGGCCTTCCGCGACGGGGCCAGGCACGCCCGGACATCGTGCCGCTCCTGACGGTGCCCGCGCGGCCCGGCTGACCGCCCGCTCCTGAGGGCGCCCGTGCGGCCCCGCCGTCGGCCGCATCTGACGGCGCCCGCGTGGCCTCGCGGACCGGCCGCCGCGCGGGCCCCGGCGCGAAGGGCATGGTCAGCCGGTGGGTCGCGGTCGTACGGTGGAAGACATCCGCATACGGCTCGGGCCGTGGCAATGCGCGATCGAGTAGAGACCATGTCCGAGAATCCCGTCACTCCTCCGGAGGAGGAGCTCGCGACGCTCCGCAAACGTCGCGCCCATCTGCGCCGCGCCGCCGAGGAACTCGACCGCGCCCTGGCCGTCCCGCCGGCCGGCCGGGCCGCCGAGTGGGCGCATGAGCTGACACCGGTCCTGGCCAGGATGCGGGAGGCGTTCGACGCGCACATCTCGATCGTGGAGGGGCCCGAGGGGCTCTTCGACGAGGTCCGTACGGCGGCGCCGCGGCTGGACGGCATGCTGCGCCGGCTGCACCGGGAGCATCTCGAGATCGCCGCGCAGCTCGCCGCCGCGCAGGACGAGCTGGCGGCGCCCGGCGACGAGCCGGCCGTGGAGCGGCTGAGGCAGCGGCTGACCGCGGTGGTGACGGCGCTGGGCCGTCACCGGCGGCGGGGGGCGGACCTGCTCTACCAGGCCTACGAGATCGACATCGGCGGCGAGTGACGTGCCGTGCCGACCTGTACCCCGGGCCGGGGTACGGCACGCCGCGCCGTCTCAGCCGAGCCAGGTGGTGATCTGGCCCATGGCGTTGGTGGCCCAGCCGAGCTTGAGGTGGTTGAGGGGCAGGGTCACGGCGGCGGCCCGGTTGGCCACGCCGTCGGGGGCGGCGCAGCTGGCGACGAACACCGCGCCGTCCGACGGGCCGGTGTGCTCGTTGTGCAGCAGCGCCATGTCGGGAGAGTTGCCGCAGAGCTGGTAGACCGGCACGCCCGCCGGGGTGCCGGCGTCGATCAGCGGCCGGACCAGCGAGCCCCTGTCGATGGCGTACTGGATGCCGCGGCCGGCGGTGTAGAAGCCGGTGCCGCCGTAGTAGGTGGTGTACCAGTCCTGCTCGGCGGCGGGCAGCGGGTAGACGTCGTCCCAGCGGTAGAGCATGTCGTCCGAGCCCGGGTAGGCGTCGCCCTCGTAGCTCAGTTCGGGGTGGTTGCGCCAGAGGCCGTAGCAGACCATCTGGGTGTGCGGGGCGGGCGCGTTCAACGACCCTCCGCATTCCGGAAATATCGCGAAATCGTGGGTCCAGCCGTGCCGGTAGCCCCAGTCGAAGCCCTTGTTCGGACCGCCCACGAGAACGAGCTTGCGCACGTCTCCCGCGTAGGCCGTGCCCCACGAGCGGCGCAGCGACGAGACGTACATGCGCGCGTTGAACGCCCCCTTGGACCAGCCGATCACATCGACCTGGGCCGCGCCCGTCTTGGCCTTGATCCGCGCGATGGCGTCGTGGATCTGCTCCGCCCAGTAGTAGCCGTCGCCCGTGACGTGCGGGAAGCCGATCGCGAACACCTTGTAGCCCTGGCCGCTGAGGTGCTGCATGAGTCCGGTGGTGGGACAGCTCGCCTGGCCGCAGCCGTACGAGCCGCGGGCGTCGGGGTTGGCCCAGGCCAGGTCGGCGGTCTGGTTGGCGCCGTGGACCAGCAGCACAGGGGTGGCCTTGGCGCCGGTCTGCCAGCCCGGCGCGTGGTACAGCAGGAACCGCGACGCGTGCGGGCGGGCGACGTCGCCGAACAGCCGCCTGGTCTGGCCCGTGTGGTCGCCGCGGCCGTCAGGGGGATAGGTCTCGGCCTGGAACCCGCTGGAGGCGTCCCGGTAGCGCTCGACCTGCGCCCAGCCGTTCTCCAGCCCGGTCGTGTAGGTGGCCTCCAGCGTGACCGGTCCGGCCACGGCCGCCGCGGGCGCGGCCGGCGCCGTGAACACCGCTGTCGCCACCAGCGCTAAAGCGGTGGCGGTTCGTCCCCAAGGACGTCGCATCATCTCACATCTCCCAGAACCGATCGTGCAGGGACAGGTGAGCTCATCTCGCCGGATCGAGGCGGCCGGGTCAATGTGGGCCGGCGCCATGTCCGCGTCCGTGGCCGTGGGTGCGCGACATGCCGATCACGCTCAGACGTAACGGGAGATCACGCGCGCGCGACGATCGGGAACCACAAATTTCCCAATCGTCGCTCTTGTCAGACAGTTCACCACTGATCAATTATTGGCCCGTCAGCGGGAGGCGATCGCGGACCGATGACGAGGCGATGACTTCACTTCCTCCGACCGCTGTCCCCCACTTTGTTCTGCCCTCGTAGCAATACTCCAGCGAGCCCGCCACCCGGCGTTCTCGCTGGTTGCCATGCCTTCATCGAGACTCAGGGAAAGGAAGGCGGAATGGGCCAGAATTCAACCGTCCGAACCATTGACAACCAGCTTTTAACGCTTGACATCGACGGTGTGGAGCAGGACGATCTCCACGCCTGGACGGGCCACATCCGTTACACCCCCCGCTACGGCGTGCGCGAAACGACCGCCGACGTGTGGGCGCTGGAACTGGCCCCGAAGTCGTCGCTGGGCGTGGGCGTCTCCTCCGTGCGCGGCCGGGAGCGCGAGCGATTCTCCCTGGCCGGCGGCGAGGTCGTGATCTACGACTGCGAGGACCCCTCGGACGCGCGCTGGGCGACCTGGCTGGGCCCGTGGAACATGGCGCACGGCCTGTTCTACGCGCCGGAGTGGGAGTCGGCCGACGTGGTGGCGGTCTTCTCCAGGCTGCAGTGGACCGACACGCCCGAGGGCCTGGTCGCCACGCCGAACCGGCGTTTCGACCTCCAGCAGGCGGTCTACCTGCAGACCGTGGCCGGGGTGGGAACCATGCAGGTGGAGCCGAAGCGGCTGGCCGCCGGCCAGGTCCCCCGCTTCCGCGGCTTCTCGGCCCCCGCCGGCGAGGTGTGGCGGGTGCCCAGCTCCGACGGGCAGGACCGCGAGACCCTGCTGATGGTCACCGACACCGCGGTGATCAGGGTGAGCCCGTGGGACGCCCCACGCAAGGGCCTGCCGGCCGCCAACGGGGTGGCCAAGTCCGGCGGCGGCACGCCGGAGGCGGCCGCGGAGTTCCTCACCAAGGTCAAGCGCGTCACCTGGGGAGCGTGAGGAGTGGACCCGATCACTGCGGCGGTGGTGATCCTCTTCGTCCTCGTGGCGCTCACGTTCGCGGCCGGGGCCGGTCTCTACCGGCGGGTGCGCGAGCTGGAGCTGGCCACGTACAAGGGCGTGGGGATCCGCGTCGCCGCGGGCGGCGAGGAGCGCACGGGGATCGGCCGTCCCGGCCAGACCACCATCGCCGTCAAGGTCAACCGCCGGTGCCCGATCTGCGAGGACGTGCTGCTCGCCGTCGGGAAGCTGGCGGCCGACCTGCCCGAAGGCGTCGGCTTCACCGTGGTGTCCGACGACCCGGGCTTCGACAAGGAACTCCCCGAGTCCGTGCAGGTCATCAGGGATCCGCAGGTCTGGCGCTCGATCACGGTGCCCTACGTGCCCGCCGTGCTCGTCGTGGACGAGCAGGGGTTCGTGGTGCACACGACGCCCGCGGGCTCAGGGGAGATCGTGCCGGAGACAGTCGAACGGGTGCTCGCCCGGCGAAAGGAAGCGAAGCTGTGAAGAACCTCTCCCGTCCCTCCATCCTCGACCAGATCCCGAGCGTCGCGGACGAACCGGAGTCGCCGGAACCGTCCAGGTACGCCGTCACCGAGCAGCGCTGGAGCCGCCGCCGGCTCTTCGGCACGGTCGCGGGCGTCACGGTCGCCGCCGGGCTCGGCGCGCTCGACCTGCTTCCCTGGTCCAGGCCGAGGGCGGCGATGGCGCTGACCGAGTGGACCGACGGCTGCCACGGCTACTTCAACTCCTCCACCGTGTGCACGCCCTCCACCGCGTACTACGGCAGTGACAACTGCTCGGGCAGCTGGCACAGGAACCAGGGCGGCTCGGGCACCTGCTACAACTACCGCTACACGCCCAACGAGACCTCCTGCGGCGGCCGGAACGCCTGGCGGTGGACCGGCAGCGTCGCCCGCCGCAAGTGCTCCGACGGCTGGTACGAGTACCACGACTGCGGTGGCGGCAACATCTCCCGCTTCTCCATCTGCCGGACCGCGATCTGACGCATGCGGACCCTGAATCCCGCCACCCGCCTGCTGGTGCCCGCCATGGGCCTGGTCGTCGCGGCGGAGGCGGCGACGCTGAGCGCGTTCGCCTCCGGCTTCGACGTGCGGGGCTTCACCTGGCTCGTGGCGGCCCTGGTGGCGGGCTTCTCCCTGTCGGGCTCGGTTTGAAGCCTCAACAGCGCCTGGGTGCTGTCCTCGTCGGTCCGACGGGGTTCTGATGCCGCCGGCTTCATCGCCGGCCTGTTCCTCGGTGCGTTCCCCACCGCGTTCGCCTTCATGGTCATCGGCTCGGTGGTGCGCTCGCCGCTGCCCGTGATCGCGTGCCAGGTTCTCGCCGGCCTGGCGGCGGTGGTGTTCCTGTTGCGGGAGTTCCACGTCTTCAGCTTCCCGCTGCTGCAGAACGCCCGGCTGGTCCCGCAGTTCGTCGCCCACACCCCGGTCTGGGGCGCGGTGCAGTTCGGCGCGGAGATGGGCACGGGAATGCGCACCTACTCGCCGACCGGGTTGCCGCACATCATGGCGATCTCCCTCTTCCTGCTGGGCTCGTGGTCCGACGCGCTCATGGCGGGGGCGGGGTTCGCCCTGGGCAGGGCGCTCATGCTGCTCACGTTCCTGCTGGCACGGGACAAGATGCGCGCCGACACCGCGTTCGACTTCGCACTGCCGAAGATGACGTGGCTGTTCGCCCTGATGTTCGTTCCCCTGGTCGCGATCCTGGTGGCGGCATGACGCTCCTTGTCCTCCGGTACGGCCTGGCCGCGATCCTGGCCGTGGCCGTGCTGGGCAAGGCGCGACACTTCGCCGCCTTCCGCGGCAGCCTGGGCGGGTACGGGCTGTACGGCCCGCTCGCCTGGGCGGGCGCCTTCACGGTCCTCGCCGTGGAGGCGCTCGCCGCGGCCCTCGCCGTGTCCACGGTGGACGCCGCGCTCGTCGGCGTGGTGGGCACCGTGCTCGGCACGATCTTCACCGGCCTGCAGGTCCACCTGCTGGCCACCGGCAACCGGGCGCCGTGCCTGTGCTTCGGCACCGCGGCCCCGGTGTCGGCCACCTCCCTGGCGCACGCGGCCGTGGTGCTGCTGGCCGGGCTGGTGCTGCTGCTGGCGGGGTGAGCCGCCGCGGCTAGCCCTGGTCGAGCTCGAAGGCACGGGCGACGAGCTCGTAGGAGCGCAGGCGGTTGGCGCCGCCGTACACGCCGGTGGTGATCATCAGCTCGTCCGCCTCGGTGCGGTCGCGCAGCGCGGTCAGGCCGGCGCGGACCTCGTCGCCCGTCCCCATGACGACGTTGCGGAGATAGCCGTCGACGAAGTTCCGCTCGACGTCGGTGTAGGGGTGGGCCGCGGCCTCCTCGGGGGAGGGGATGGGGCTCGGCCGGCCACGGCGCAGCCGCAGCATGGCCAGCGCGATCGTACCCGCCAGGCGCAGAGCCTGCTCGGAGGTGTCGGCGGCGACGGCGCTGACCCCGATCATGGCGTACGGCTTGTCGAGCCACTGCGACGGCTGGAACCTCGTGCGGTACAGCTCGAGCGCGGGCTCGGTGTTCTCGGCGCTGAAGTGGTGGGCGAAGGCGAAGGGCAGGCCGAGCATCCCGGCGAGCTGGGCGCTGAAGCCGCTGGAGCCGAGGAGCCAGATGGGCGGCCGGTCGGCGTTGAGCGGGTAGGACTGCAGGCCGGCGGGCGCGTCGCCGTCCAGGAAGGCGGTCAGCGTGGCGACCTCCTCGGGGAAGGCGTCGGCGTCGCCCCTGCGCATCGCGGCGGCCGTGGCGGGATCGGTGCCGGGCGCCCGGCCCAGGCCGAGGTCGATCCGGCCGGGATGGAGCGCGTGCAGGGTGGCGAACTGCTCGGCGACGATCAGCGGCGGATGGTTGGGCAGCATGACGCCGCCCGAGCCGAGCCTGATGGTCTCGCTGTGGGCGGCCAGGTGGGCGATCAGGACCGCGGGGGCGGAGCTGGCGACGCTCGGCATGCCGTGGTGCTCGGCCACCCAGTAGCGGTGGTAGCCCCAGCGCTCGGCCCGCCGTACGAGCTCGGTGCTGGTCCGGAGGGCGTCGACGGCGGTGCCGCCCGCGCTCACGGTCGCCAGGTCGAGGAT
This sequence comes from Nonomuraea sp. NPDC003804, assembly GCF_040610675.1. Lineage (NCBI taxonomy): Bacteria > Bacillati > Actinomycetota > Actinomycetes > Streptosporangiales > Streptosporangiaceae > Nonomuraea > Nonomuraea sp. NPDC003804. Next base: position 127,514 of record NZ_JBEXMT010000018.1, on the reverse strand, counting down.
GGACAGCGGCACGTCGGCCCGGCCGCGGGCGGGGCCCCTGATCTGATCGGTCATCTTCCGGGCAACCCGCGGGCCCCGTGCGTCTATTCCACCGCCCCTGCCGCGGGAACGGCCGAGCCCGCCCTCAGAGCAGGGAACGGCCGAGCCCGCCCCCTGCGCTGGGGCGGGCTCTGTCCAGGGAAGCGGAGCGGCGGCGGCCACCCGGGGGCCGGTGGCCGCCGCACGGAGGGGGCGGCTACGGCCTGTTCAGCCCGAGGCTGTAGGAGCCGGAGCCGGAGTAGGCGTGGACCCGGTACCTGTAGGAGCCGGCGGTGCCGTTGTAGCTGATCGACTCGTCGGGGTTGGCGCTGTCGCTCTTGGCCACCTGCGCCCACGAGGAGCCGTTCCACTTCTCCAGGTAGAGGTCGAAGTCGACGCCGCTCGGACCGTCGAGGCAGCCGGCGTGCGTGCCGGACACGGTCGACTGGTAGGAGGAGTTGTTCGGCTGGTACTGGTTCTGGCCGCTGGTCAGCGAGCCGTTGAAGACCTCGCGGTAGTTCTGGCAACCGGTGGGCGGGTTGCCGCCGCCGGTGACGAGGGTGAGCCCGTAGGCCGAGAGGATCTCGTTGACCGGCTGGAAGTAGGTGGTGCCGCCGGAGGAGCAGTTGCCCGACCCGCCGGAGGTCACGCCCTGCGCCTGGTTGCCGGAGATGTACGAGCCGCCGGAGTCGCCTGGCTCGGCGCAGACGCTGGTCCTGGTGACCTCGCGCACGGTGCCCTGCGAGTAGGTGACGCTGGTGTTCAGCTGCTGGACGGTGCCGCAGTGCCAGCCGGTGGTGGAGCCGGCGCGGCAGACGGAGGAGCCGACGGGGGCCACGGTCGAGCCGTTGACCGGGATGATGCCGGCGCTGTAGCCGTTCACGACGCCGACGGGGGTCCAGCCGGTGTTGACCTCGACCCACGCGTAGTCGTTGCCGGGGAAGGAGGAGCCGCGGAAGGTGCCCTGGGCCTGCTGGTTGGCGCCACGGGTGGTGGCGCCGACGGTCCCGCAGTGGCCCGCGGTCACGAAACCGCCGTTGGTGCCGGCCTTGGTGACGGAGAAGCCGACCGAGCAGCGGGAGCCGCTGCCGATGTAGTAGGCGTCGCCGCCGCGGATGTCGGCGTACGGCACGGGCTGCTCGCCGGACTGCTCGACCCGGACGAGCGCCTTGTCGGCGCCGCTGGCCGCGATGAAGGCCTCGGCCTCGGCGGGCGCGGAGGACAGGATCACGACGCTGTTGGACCGCACGTCGACGTACCAGACGGGAGCGGTCTTGGGAGCGCCGGCCGCGGCCTTGTCGAGGGCTTCCTTGGCCGCGTCGAGCTGGGCGAGCGAGTGGGTGACGACCTTGAGCCGCGCGCCGGACAGGCGGCGCTGGGCGGCGTCGGTGGTGGCCACGACCAGCGCGCTCTCGGGGCCCTCGACCCAGGCGCCGGCGAACTGGCCGCCGAGGCGCTTGGCGAGCCCCGCGGCGGTCTGCGCGGCCCGTTGCTCGTTGGCCAGGCGCGTGAGCGCCTGCTCCCTGGTGAGGTTCAGGTCGCGCTGCATGGCCTCGACCATGCCCTTGGGCGGGTTGACTTCGGCGGGGATGGAGGCGATGGCCGGGGTCGTGGTCAGCGCTAAAGCGCCGATCGCGATGGCGACCAGCGCACGGGTGCGGCGAAGCATGCGGTCTCCTTCGCTTGCTGGGGGTGCCGTCACCGTAACGGCGTGCGACCAGCGCGAGGAGATATCAGTTGCCCCCTATCGCGGTGTTATGGGGAGGTGCCGAAGCCGGGGTTGCGGAGCACCCATTGGTGGTAGACGGGGCTGCGCCGTACGGCGTCGGCGTGGGCGGCCTTGGCGTGCGCGGCCATCCATGACGCGCCGGGCGCGCCCGGGTGGTGGCCGAGCATCTGGCGCCAGCGCAGGGGCGCGCCGGCGATGGGCACCATGACGAGGCCGGGGGCGAAGGGGTGGGTGGCCTGGCACAGGACCACCGCCCGGCCGACCTGGGCGAGATGGACGCAGGTGGCCACGTCGGTCTCGTACATCGTGCTGGGCGTGAAGCCGGCGCGCGTGCACGCGGCGGCGAAGCAGTCGCCGAAGCAGCCGTCGCCCGGGGTGACCGCCCACTGCTCGCCGGACAGGTCGGACAGGGTCAGCTCCTTCTCGCCGGCCAGCCGGTGATCCTGGGCGACCATGACGAAGACGGGGTCGACGCCGATGGTCTGCCAGGCGATGTCGCCGTCGGGCACCCCGTCGCCGCACGATCCGGCCAGCACGTAGTCGAGCCTGCCCTGGGCCACCATGGCGGCGAGCTCGCGCGACGACCAGGAGGTGTAGGTGGAGACGGGCCCCGCGGCGGCCAGCCGGTCGACCAGCCCGCCCAGCACGGGCCCGTTGGTCGCTCCGATGCGGTAGCCGACCGCGGTGGCGTTGGCGAAGCGCACGGCTTCGTCCTGCAGTTCCTGCGCCGCGGGCAGCAGCACGCGGGCTCGGGAGAGCACCAGTTCCCCGAGGGGGGTGGGCCTGGCGCCGTAGCGGTCGCGCTGGAAGAGCGCGCCGCCTAACGCGCGTTCGATGCGCTTGAGCTGGGCGGTCAGCGCCGGCTGGGCCACCCCGAGCCGGGTCGCTGCCTTGCTGACGCTGCCCGACTCCGCGACCGCTCGAACGATCTTGAGGTGCCGGAGCTCGAGGTCCATACCGGGAAAGTAAAACCACCACCACCTCCTCGCAATCCCCGGTTGTCAGGAAATTTGACGTATGTTGTGGTAGCGCGTCGCCGGGTAGCTCACTGTCCATGGGAATCGATCCAAGGGACCTGTCGGAAGAGGACCTGCTCCGCGAGCTGCGGCAGCTCTACCAGACACGGATGCAGACGCTGTTGCACGGGCCGGACGACGCGCTCGCCCGCCACACCTCGCGGACCAACGAGCTGGAGAGCGAGTACCTGCGCCGCCATCCCGTGCGGGACATCGATCCGGGCCGGTTGCGGGAGGGAGCACGGCAGCGATGACGGAACCACACGACGTGCAGGCGCTGTCCGACACCGACCTGGCCGTCTACGAGGCCGTCGCCGCCATCGCGGTCGGTGGCGACGAGGCTCGGGTGGCCGAGGTGTCGAGGATGGCCGGACTGAGCGAGGACGAGACGCGGCGCAGCATGGCCACGCTCGTCGCGATGGGGCAGGTGGTGCCCAAGGGCGAGGGCTTCGGCCTGGGTCGCCACGACTTCGGCCTCGAATACTGAACGATCACCCGCGGGGCTTCCCGCGGGTCTTGATCGCCTGTGGGATGTGCGGGATCGTGGCGGGAGACATCGCTCCGGCCATGGAGACGACATGCATCCTCCCCCAGCGGGCTACGGGGAAGGCGAGTGGCACCACGTTCCCCCGCCGCCCCCGCACCCCCCGGCCCCCACGTCGGGCACCGCCGTCGCCAGTCTCGTCTTCGGCGTTCTCGGGCTGGTCGGCAGCTGGTGCCTGTTCGGCGTCCCGTCGATCATCGCCATCATCCTGGGCCACGTGGCCACCTCGAAGACCAAGCGCGGCCTGCGCCCGGGGCACGGCCTGGCCGTCGCGGGCCTCATCCTGGGCTACATCGTCGTCGTGCCCGCGCTGATCGTCACGCTGATCATCATCGCGAGCTCCGACGCCTCCTCGCTCGCCGGCTGGGTCAACGCCGTCCTCTCCTGGCTGGATTCCATGCTGAATTAGCCCACGTCCCGAAAAATCAGAACATCGGCTGGCAAAGCTGTGACAAGACCGTGGCCATGACCGCCCCGTGAGGGTAGGGCCCCTCCCGAGTGAACCGATCGGGGGACGCGGTGAGAGCACAGGTCATCGGCGGGCTTCTGGCCGTTGCCGGACTTGCCGTCGCATGCGGGACGGCGGGGCAGTCCGGGGAGACGGGGGGCGCCAGAGGCGGCACCGCCAGCGCGAGCGCCATCGGCACCGTCGAGCAGGGCTTCAAGATCGGCCTGCTGCTGCCGGAGTCCAAGACGGCCAGGTACGAGAAGTTCGACCGGCCGTACATCACCAACGACATCAAGGCCTTGTGCCCCAAGTGCGAGGTCGTCTACAACAACGCCAACCAGGACCCCAACCTGCAGCAGCAACAGGTCGACTCCATGCTGACCAACGGGGTGAAGGTGCTGATCCTGGACGCGGTGGACGCCAAGGCCATCGCCTCCTCCGTCTCCAAGGCCAAGAGCCAGGGCGCCATGGTGGTCGCCTACGACCGGCTGGCCGGCGGCCCCATCGACGCCTACACCTCCTTCGACAACCTGCAGGTCGGCAAGGCGCAGGGGCAGGCCCTGCTGGATGCGATCAAGGCGGGCGGCGACCCCAAGCGCGGGCCGATCGTCATGGTCAACGGCTCGCCCACCGACCCGAACGCGGGCGACTTCAAGAAGGGCGCCCACTCGGTGCTCGACGGCCAGGTCACCATCGGCAAGGAGTACGACACGCCCGACTGGAGCCCCGACCAGGCCAACACCGAGGCGGCGGGCGCGTTCACCGCGCTCGGCCCGAGCAACGTGATCGGCGTCTACTCGGCCAACGACGGCATGGCGGGCGGCATCGCGAGGGCCATGCAGAACGCGGGCGTCAAGCAGGGCACCCCGCTGACCGGCCAGGACGCCGAGCTGGCGGCCATCCAGCGGATCCTGCTCGGCACCCAGACGATGACGATCTACAAGCCGATCAGGCCGGAGGCGAAGAACGCCGCCCAGATGGCGATCGACGTCGGCACCGGCAAGCCCGTTCAGAGCACCGCCAAGGTGGACAACGGGGCGAACAAGTCGATTCCCGCGCAGATCATCGCGCCCGTGGTCGTCATCAAGAGCAACATCAAGGACACCGTGATCAAGGACGGCTTCTGGACGGTCGCCGAGGTCTGCACCAGTGCCGTGAAGGTGGCCTGCGAAACGGCAGGAGTCACCTGAGATGGCCCCCGTCCTCGCCCTCGAGGGCATCTCCAAGCGGTTCGGCGCGGTCCAGGCGCTGACGGACGTCGATCTCGAAGTCAACGCCGGCGAGGTCGTCGCGCTGGTCGGCGACAACGGCGCCGGCAAGTCCACCATGATCAAGGTGATCGCGGGGGTGGGCCCGCCCGACGCCGGACGGATCACGTGGGAGGGGCGGCAGGTCACCATCCACAGCCCCTCCGACGCGCAGGGGCTCGGCATCGCCACCGTCTACCAGGACCTGGCGCTGTGCGACAACCTCGACGTGGTCGGCAACCTGTTCCTCGGCAACGAGCTGACGACGGGCGGCGTCCTCGACGAGGTCGCGATGGAGAAGCGCTCCCGCAACCTGCTCCACACGCTGTCGATCAAGATCCCGAGCGTGCGGATCCCCGTGGCCTCGCTGTCCGGCGGACAGCGGCAGACGGTGGCCATCTCCCGCTCCCTGCTGGGCGAACCCAAGATCGTGCTGCTGGACGAGCCGACCGCCGCCCTCGGCGTCGAGCAGACCGCCCAGGTCCTCGACCTGGTCGAACGGCTGCGCGCCCAGGACCACGGCGTCATCTTCATCAGCCACAACATGGTCGACGTCATGGCCGTGGCCGACCGCGTCGCCGTACTCAGGCTCGGCCGCAACAACGGGGTCTTCGACGCCAAGGCCACCTCCCGGGAAGAGATCATCTCGGCGATCACCGGGGCCACCGACAACGCCGTGACCCGCCGGCAGAGGAGGCTCGGTGAGTGAATCCTCGATAGACCCGCGGCTGGTGGTCCGCGAGCAGGGCCTCACCGGCTATCTGGGCGAGTTCCAGCGGCGGGTGAAGGGCGGCGAGCTCGGCGCGTTGCCCGTCATCATCGGCCTGATCGTCATCTGGGCCGTGTTCCAGAGCCTGAACAGCCAGTTCCTGTCCTCCCAGAACCTGTCCAACCTCAGCGTCGACATCGTCCCGACCGGACTGATCTCGGTGGGCATCGTGTTCGTGCTGCTGCTCGGCGAGATCGACCTGTCGGCGGGCGCGGTCAGCGGCGCCTGCGCGGCCGTCCTGGCGGTGCTCAACGTCAACCTCGGCATGAACCCGGTGCTGGCCATGGTGTGCGCCGTCGTCGTCGGCGCCGTGCTCGGCCTGATCCACGGCTTCTTCTTCGCCAAGATCGGGGTGCCCTCCTTCGTGGTCACGCTGGCGGGCTTCCTGGCCTGGACCGGTTTCCAGCTGTGGGTGCTCGGGCCCAACGGCACCATCAACCTGCCGAACGACGGCTTCATCGCCGGACTGACCAGCACCTACTTCGCCTACGTGATCGCCGCGTACGGCCTGGCCGCGGTGGCCGTGGCGGGCTTCCTGGTCGTCTCGCTGGTCGGCAACAACAGGCGCCGCGCGGCCGGGGTCCCGTCCAGGACGACGGGCGACATCGTCTTCCGCACGGTCGTGCTCGCGGTGGTGGCCTTCGGCGCGGCCTACATCCTCAACCTGTACAAGGGGCTTCCGCTCGCGCTGCTGATCTTCCTGCTGGTGGTCGTCGGCACGGACTTCGTGCTGCGCCGTACGAGGTACGGACGCATGATCTTCGCGGTCGGCGGCAACATCGAGGCGGCCAGGCGGGCGGGCATCAGCGTGGCGCTCATCCGGATCTCGGTCTTCGTCATCTCGGGCTCGTTCGCGGCCCTCGGCGGCATCTTCGCGGCCTCCCGCATCTCGAGCGCCAGCCAGGCGACAGGGCAGAGCAACGTGCTGCTGATGGCGATCGCCGCGGCGGTCATCGGTGGCACCTCGCTGTTCGGCGGCCGGGGCACCACCTACTCGGCGTTGCTGGGCATGCTGGTCATCCAGTCGATCGCCTCGGGAATGGCGCTGCAGGGTGTCAGCAACGCCATCCAGTTCATGGTCACCGGAGCGGTACTGCTGGCCGCCGTGGTCATCGACTCGGTCTCCCGCCGGAGCCAGAAGGCGGCAGGCCGAGCGTAACGTGGGGTCATGAAAGCCGCCCTTCCCTTACAGCGCTTGACCCCCCGCGAAGCACGGGCCCGGTTCCGGGCGGGGGAGCGCACGCCCACGGCCGGCTGGTGCGAAGGCTGGACACAGGCCAACCTCATCGCCGTCCCCGACACCCTCGCCGGCGACCTGCGCCTGTTCGCCGAGCGCAACCCGCAGGCCTGCCCCGTACTCGACGTCGGCGAGCCCGGCGCGACCAGCACCCGGATCTTCCCCGGCGACCTGCGCACCGATCTGCCCGGCTACCGGATCTACCGCGACGGCAGGCCGGTCGCCGACGTCGACGACGCCGTCGAGCACTGGCGCCCCGACCTCGTCGCCTTCCTCCTCGGCTGCAGCTTCACCTTCGAAGCGGCCCTCATGCGGGCGGGCGTGCCCGTGCGGCATGTCGAGCTGGGCGTCAACGTCCCGATGTACCGCACGGCGGTGCCCTGCCGCCCGGCGGGGGCGCTGCGCGGTCCGCTCGTGGTCTCCATGCGTCCCGTCCCCGAACACCTGGTGGCGACCGCGGTCGAGGTCAGCGGGCGCTACCCGCGGGTCCACGGCGCGCCGGTGCACGCCGGCGACCCCGCGGAGCTCGGCATCGCCGACCTGTCCCGGCCCGACCACGGCGACCCCGTCCCCGTACGGCCCGGCGAGGTGCCGCTCTTCTGGGCCTGCGGCGTCACCCCGCAGGAGGCCGTCATGGCCAGCGGCGTCGACTACGCCATCGGCCACCTGCCCGGCCACATGGCGATCACCGACCTTCGGGAGACCTAGCCGGCTACGTGGCCGGGCGGGTGGATGCCTTCACCCTGGTGGTCCCCCGGCTGCCGGCGGTGTTCGCGGCGGCACACCCGCCGCGCTGAGCTGCTCGCCCACGCTCGGCGCGCCCCGCCGGTTGTCGATCTCCAGATGCGGTACGGCCGGCGGCTCGTCCACCATGATCGCCTTCATGTAGGCGTCGAACGCCGCCAGCTTGCCCTCGTCCCTGGCCAACCCCCTGGCGACGAGCCGCTCGCGCAGGGTGGCCCCGTCCGAGCGGACCCACACCAGCCTGACCGGGGGCCCGCCGAGCCGCTCGACCCAGTCGGCCCACAGCGCCGCCGAGTGCACCTGAGAGGTGAACGGGCCGTCGAGCAGCACGGGGCAGCCGTGCGCGCGGATCTGCCGGGCCAGCCGCGTCAGGCCCGCGTACTCGTGCCGCTTGACGTGCTCGTCGTACCACGGCCCCTCACGCTCACCCCGCGGCCTGCCGTGCACCGACAGCAGTTCGGCGACGAAGTCGCCGTAGACGGCGTCCTTGTCCAGCAGCGCGGGGACCGGGTCGAGCCGCGCCAGCAGGGCGGCGGCGACGGTCGACTTGCCCGCGCCGGGCGGGCCGCTGATCACCCAGACAGGAACCACAAGGTCAGAGCGTACGCGGATCTGCGTAGGCCGATGCCGCCCGCCTGCGGACGCCCTCCCGCGCGATCATGGACAGACTCGGCGCATGCTCACCATCGTCCTGCGCGCCTTCTCGATCCCCGACCTGCGCAAGAAGCTGCTGTTCACGCTGGGCGTCATCGTGCTGTTCAGGCTGGGGCAGGTGCTGCCCGCGCCCGGCGTCGACATGGTGGCGGTGCAGCAGTGCCTGAGCGGAGCGCGGGGTAGATTCGTCGACCTGGTGCAGCTGTTCAGCGGCGGCGCGATGCTGAAGCTGTCGGTCTTCGCCCTCGGCGTCATGCCGTACATCACGGCCAGCATCATCATGCAGCTGATGGCGGTGCTCATCCCGCGCCTGGACCAGCTCCGCAAGGAGGGGCAGAACGGGCAGGTGAAGATCACGCAGTACACCAGGTACCTCACGGTGGCGCTGGCCGTCCTCAACGCCACGACCGTCGTCGCGCTGGCCCGCTCTGGAATGCTGCTGCCCGGCTGCACCCGCCCCGTGCTGCGCGAGACCGGCTCGCTCGCGCTCGCCGTACTGGTGGCCGTGCTCGTCGCGGGCACCTGCGTGGTGATGTGGCTCGGCGAGCGGATCACCGACAAGGGGATCGGCAGCGGCATGTCCATCCTGATGTTCACCCAGGTCGTCGCCGTCTTCCCGGCCTACATGTCGACGATGTTCGTGCTGAGCCCCTTCACCGCGGTGGTGATCCTGGTCTCGGGCCTGTTCCTCGTCGCGGCGGTCGTCTTCATGGAGCAGGCGCAGCGGCGCGTGCCCGTCCAGTACGCCAAGCGCATGGTCGGGCGGCGGATGTACGGCGGCAGCAACACCTACATCCCGCTCAAGGTCAACCAGGCGGGCATCGCCCCGGTGATCTTCGCCTCGTCCCTCCTGTACATCCCCACCCTGGTCGGCGGCTCGGTGCCGTGGATCAGCCAGTACACGGCCGGCGACCACCCGCTCTACATGCTGGTCTACTTCCTGCTGATCGTGGGCTTCTCCTACTTCTACGTCTCCATCACCTTCAACCCGGCCGAGGTGGCCGACAACATGAAGCGCTACGGCGGCTTCGTGCCCGGGATCAGGCCCGGCCGGCCCACCGCCGAGTACCTGGACCACGTGCTGTCGCGACTGACCGCGCCCGGCGCCGTCTACCTGGGCGTGCTCGCGCTGCTGCCCCTGGTGGCCTTCGCGATCCTGCGCGACCCCTCGACGCAGCAGAACTATCCGTTCGGCGGGACGAGCGTGCTCATCATGGTGGGTGTCGGGCTGGACACCGTGAAGCGGATCGAGGCCCAGCTCCAGCAACGCAACTACGAGGGCCTTCTCAGGTGACCGCCGGTCCTGGGGCCGGGGCGACGTGCCCGGCTGCCCCCTACGCCCCGGGAGAACCAGGCCGCCGACGCCGGCGAGACTCACCCGGAGGAGCCGCGCTCGTGCGGCTCACAGCTGAGCGCGCTTGCGTCGCTCTGGCGGGGAGGGTCGGGCTTGCTTGGGTCGGTCAGGGGGGAAGGGTCAGGCCCGCCTGCGTCGCTCTGGCGGGAAGGGTCGGGCTTGCTTGGGTCGGTCAGGGGGAAGGGTCAGGCCCGCCTGCGTCGCTCTGGCGGGGAGGGTCGGGCTCGCTTGGTCGGTCAGGCGGGGAGGGTCAGGCCCGCCCGCATGGCGAACACCACGAGCTGGGCCCGGTCGCGCGCGCCCAGCTTCACCATGGCCCTGCTCACGTGAGTCCGCACGGTGTCAGGGCTGATCACCAGCTCCCTGGCGATCTCGTCGTTCGACCTGCCGGTGGCCACCCACGCGGCCATCTCCCGCTCCCGAGGCGTCAACGTGTCGAGTCCGGCGACGGGCTCGGCCCCACCCGTCCTGCCGAACAGGCCGATGACCTTGCGGGTGATGGCGGGCGACAGCAGCGCCTCGCCCGCCGCCACCACCCGGATCGCGCTGACCAGCTCGTCAGGAGCGCTGTCCTTGAGCAGGAACCCGCTCGCGCCCGCCTGCAGCGCGGCGAAGACGTACTCGTCGACCGCGAACGTCGTCACCACCACGATCCTGGTGTCCCGCACGTCCGGCTCGGCGGCGACGGCCCGCAGCACCTGCACGCCGTCCATGCCGGGCATCCTGATGTCGAGCAGCAGAACGTCAGGACGCTTCTCCCTGACCAGCGTCAGCGCCTGCCCGCCGTCGGCCGCCTCGCCGACCAGCTCCAGGTCGGACTCCCTGGCGATGAGCGCCCTGAGCCCCATCCGCACGACCGCCTGATCGTCGGCGATCCCCACCCTGATCATCGCGCCCCGCCCCCGCCGGAACCGCCCTCGACCGGGATTACGACATCCCGCCTCTCGCCGGGCTCGCCTTCGGCCGTGAGTACGGCATGCCGCCTCTCGCCGGGTTCGCCTTCGGCCGTGAGTACGGCATGCCGCCTTCTGCCGGGAACGCCGCTGCCAGGGTTCACTGGGTCCAGCGTCGCGCCGGGAGCTCCTTCGGCCGGGATCACGCGGCGCCTCGCGGGAAGCGGGCGACCACGCTGAAGCCGCCGCCGTCCCTGGGGCCCGCGCTGAACTCGCCTCCCGCGGCCAGCACCCGCTCCCGCATGCTGGTCAGCCCCCTGCCCTCGCTCGACATGGAGGCCCCGCGTCCCCGGTCGGCCACCTCGAGCACGAACCCGCCGCGCCCGTCGTCGACCGCCTTCACCAGCGCCCTGGTCGGCCCCGCGTGCCTGATCACGTTCGTCAGGGACTCGCGGGCCACGCGGTAGACGGTGCCGCGCAGGTGCGAGGGCACGTCGGGCTCGGCAGGCTCGAGATCGACGGGCAGGCCCGCGGCCCGGACCCCGGCGACCAGGCCCGTCAGCTGGTCGTCGCCCTCGCGCGCATCGATCAGGTCGAGCGCGCCACGCAGGCCTGCCAGCGCCGCCAGGCTCGTCTCGCGGATCGCCCGCAGCGACTCCCTGGCCTGCTCGGGATTCTCCTCCAGGACCAGCAGCGCGAGCCCGGCCTGCATCGCGATGGTCGAGAAGCCGTGGCCCGCCGCGTCGTGCACCTCACCGGCGATCCTGGCCCGCTCCCGCGCCACCATCTCCGCCACCAGGGCGCTCGTGGCAGCCCGGCCGTCGGTCGTCTGTGTGGTCAGGGCGTTCGCGGCTGCCTGGGTGCCGGCCGTCCCCGTCGCCAGGGCGCTGGCGGGGGTGCGGGCCGAATCGGCGGACAGGGGGCTCGCGGCGGGCCGCGTGTCGGCGGGTGCGGCCGGGGCCGGGAGCGAGGACTGCCACAGGGCGGCGGGCGATCCGCTCGTGCCCCGTGCCGACCAGGCGTGCCGCCCGGCGGGGCGCGCGGAGCCGTCGAGGCTGGCGGCCCCGTCGGACAGGTCGCCGTAGCAGGCTGGGCGCGCCGAGAGGTCGAGACCCGCAGCCGCCTGGGACCCGTCGCCGTAGCACGCGGCGTGCGACGCGATGCCGGGCGCACCGGCGGTGTGGTGGCGGGCCTGATAAGCCGCCGTGTCGTGACCGTGGGGCAGGTGGGAGGCGCCGTGACGTGCCGCCCCGTCGTGTGTCTGGGGCACATGGGAGGTGCTGTGACGTGGCGCCGCGTCGCGAGCGGCGGAAACGCCTGACGTGCTGGGGTGGTCGGTCGAAGGCGCGGGCAGCGGGCTGTCGTGGTCGTAGGCGGCGGCCACCGCCGCGCGGGCCTGGGCCAGACCGCTCAGCGAGAGCGGTACCGCCAGCCACCCCGCCCACACCAGCATGACGACGGCGGGCATGTCGCCCATGCGGGCAGCACGGGAGGCCGCCGCGGACATGGACTTCCACAGGCGGCGGACAGGGCGTCGGTCCCGTGTCACCATTCCGCCCAGATCCTAACCAGTTTCGGTGTCCCCGCGATCGACCCTCCCGCGCCGGGACGCCCGCGCCCTGAGCCCGGCGGCGCGGTGTGGTCCCGCCCGCGACGGGCGATCAGGCGTATTCGTCGTTGAGCCGCCACCACTCGTAGGGCGCGGTCTGCGGCCAGCCCTCGGGGGAGTCCTCCCAGCTCTCCTGCCTGCCGTACGGGGTCAGGTCGAGCAGGTTGAAGTCCATCCGCAGCCGGTCGGCGCCACGCGAGGTGGTGAAGTAGGTGCGGAAGACGCGCTCGCCGTCGCGGAGGAACACGCTGATGCCGAAGCCGTCACCCGTGCCGCAGTCGAGGTTGAACTCCGGGCCGGAGTACAGCGGCTGTCGCCAGTCGAGGCGCTGCCGTATCTTCTCCAGGTCCGCGTACGGCGAGCGCGAAACGACCGCCATGGCCGTGTCCCTGGCCCGCAGGTGCGCCAGGTTGGGGATGTTGTCGGTGAAGGACGCGCATCCCCGGCAGGGCAGGCCGTCCTTGTGCAGCGGCATGAAGTGGTAGACCACGAGCTGGCGGCGGCCCTCGAACAGGTCGAGCAGGCCGACCTTCCCCTCGGGGCCTTCGAAGACGTAGTCGGTGCCGAACTCCACCATCGGCAGGCGACGGCGCTTGGCGGCCAGCGCGTCGAGCAGCCGGGTGGCCGCCTTCTCCTCGACGAGCAACGCGTCGCGAGCCGCCTGCCACTCCTCGGCGGAGACGATCTTCGGAAGGTTCATGGTGGTTCCCCTTGTCTCGTCCTACTCCTAATTTAGGAGTAGACACTTAGATTAAACAAGAGGAAGCGATATGCTGATCACGTGCGTAGCTATCAGGACCCGTGCGGGGTGGCCCGTGCGCTCGATCTCGTCGGCGAGCGATGGGCGCTCCTGGTGATCCGCGAGCTCATGCTCGGCCCCAAACGCTTCACCGACCTCCACCGCGACCTGCCGGGCAGCAGCCAGAACGTGCTGTCCCAGCGGCTGCGGGAGCTGGAGACGGCCGGAGTCGTACGGCGGCGCAAGCTGCCGCTGCCCGCAGCCGTCTGGGTGTACGAGCTGACCGAGTGGGGGCTTGGCCTCGAACCGGTCCTGCTGCACCTGGGGCGCTGGGGCAGCCAGGCTCCCATCACGACCACCAACCAGCTCGGGGTCACGTCCCTGCTGATGGCGTTGAAGACGATGTACCTGCCCGGCACCGAGGCGGTCATCGAGCTGCGGACAGGGGAGGAGACCTTCCATGTGCAGGCGTCGCCCTCCGCTGTCTCGGTCGGGCGGGGCGGCGCGGCAGGCCGTCCTGACGCGGTGCTGAAGGGGGAGGCGGGGGCGCTGGCCTCGGTGCTCCTCCAGCGCGGGGACCTCAGGGAGGCGGTCGCCACGGGGGTGCTGGAGATCGAGGGCGACGAGGCGGCCGTGACCCGCCTGATCGCCCACCTCGCCGTCTCCGCCTGAGCAGCGCCTCCACCTGCGCGCCCTATCCCGCTGAGCAGCGCCCCGGCAGAGCGCGGGCGGGGCGCCGGATTGGCGCGCGTGCGTGGTTGCGGGCGTGGAGGGCCGGCGTGCGGCCGCATGCACCCTGTACAGGCCCTGGGCGGGTGCTGGTTTCGTGTGCGTGCGTGGCTCCGGGCCTGGGCGGCCGGCGGGTGGCCGCGCGCTCGCTCACGCGGGGTCGGGCGGGGCGCCTGCGAGTGAGTCCGCCCGGGGTCAGCGCAGGACGGAGCGGTCCACCGTGCCGGGGTCCAGGACGTGCTCGATCACCATGACCGCCGCGCCGACGACCCCCGCCCGGTCGCCGAGCTCGCTGGTGCGGATGCTCAGGTGCTGGGTCGCCAGCGGGAGCGACCTGCTGTAGATGACCTCCCGCACCCCCGCCAGGACGTGCTCGCCCGCCTCCGCGATGTCCCCGCCGATCACGATCACCGCGGGGTTGAAGAAGTTCACGATGGAGGCCAGCACGTCGCCTACCTCCCTGCCGGCCTGCCTGATCAGCTGGACGGCCTGGGTGTTGCCCTGGCGTACCAGGGTGACGACGTCTCGGCTGTTGGCCGCGGGCACCCCGGCGGCGGCCAGCTTGGCCGCCACGGCGGCGCCGCCCGCGACCGCCTCGAGGCAGCCGGTGTTGCCGCACCGGCAGATCACGTCGGCCGCGGAGGAGACGCGCACGTGGCCGATGTCGCCCGCGGCGCCCTGGGCGCCCCTGTGCAGGCGGCGGTCGGAGATGATGCCGCACCCTATGCCGGTGCCGATCTTGACGAACACCAGTTGGTCGGCCTCCGGCCTGGCCGCCCAGTGCTCGCCGAGCGCCATGATGTTCACGTCGTTGTCGACGAGGACGGCGGCGCCGAGCCGTTCGCCGAGCCACTCGGGGACGGGGAAGCCGTCCCAGCCGGGCATGATGGGCGGGCTGATCGGGCGGCCCGAGGCGTGTTCGACGGGTCCGGGCAGGCCGACGCCGACGCCGCAGATCTGCTCGACGGTGTGGCCGGTCTCGGCGAGCAGGTCGAGGAAGGTGTCGACGAGCCATTGGAGCGTCGGCTCGGGGCCGCGGTCGATCGGCAGGTCGGCGGTGCGCTCGGCGAGCACGGTGGTGGCCAGGTCGGTCACCGCGACCCTGGCGTGGGTGGCGCCGAGGTCGGCCGACAGCACGACGCGGGCCGCGCTGTTGAACGCGAACGCCACGGCGGGCCTGCCGCCCGAGGAGATGGCCTCTTCGGTGGGCACGATCCACTGGTGGTTCAGCAGCGCGTCGAGCCGCTGCGAGACCGTGGACCTGGCCAGGCCGGTGAGCTGGACGAGCTCGGCTCTGGTGCGGGCCTGGCCGTCCCTGAGGATCGCCAGCAGCGCGCCTGCTCCGGCGACCGCGCCGCCTGGTTCGTTCAGCATGTCCGACGACAACCCCCGCTCCTCCCGCCACCCCGATGCAATATGTCGAATTGAATCACACTTGTGCATGACCATCGGCGGAAGAATCATGTCATCTCCGCGCACGATGGCGGGCCGGTGTTGGTGTGCCCATGGCTCGTCGAACAACGGGACCCTCGCTCGCGCGCACGGCATGCGCGGCGCGAGGTTCCGGTGGCGCGACGACTCACGCGGCGCGGGGCATGCGGGTCATGCCGGGGACGCGCCGCGCGAATCCCGGACGGCTCAGCCGTTGGTCAGCCAGCGCAGCGGGTTGTCGTGGGTGATGGACTGGATCGTCTCCTCGTCCACCCCCGTCTCCCGCAGGCGCGGAAGGAGCGTGCGGAAGGCGTGGGAGTACCCGGCCCCGCCGTACCGCTGGAGCTGGGCGACGCGGGAGACGCCGCTGGCGAGCAGCAGCCGGTCGGCGTGCCCCTCGGAGATGAGCTCCCGCGCGATCGCGGCCGCCTGGGTGGCGCCGAGCGTCACCGACGACAGGCCGACGTAGGCGCCGGCCTCGGCGACCTTGCGCGCGACGGCGGGGTCGGGGGCGGTGCAGGCGACGCTCACTCGCGACGCCGGCAGCCCCTGGCCGAGCAGGATCTCCAGCAGCGCGAGGCCGTTCTGGCCGTGGGTGGCGACGGGCAGGCGGGTGGAGAGCGAGGCCCTGGCGGCGGCCACCAGGCAGCGCTCCTCGGTGGGCGTGGGCTCGGCGCCCCAGGCGCCGACCTCGCCGATGACTCCGGGCAGGATGCCGGTGCCGTCGAGGCCCGAGGTGATCTCGTCCATGAGTCGCGCGGTGAGGGTGTCGACGTCGTCCTCGCGCACCTGCGTGAACGGTTCGGCGAACAGGCCGGTCGAGGCGATGACCGGCACCCTGCTGCCCGCGGCGACGCGGGCGAGGGAGGCGGCGTCCCTGCCCATGCCGATGCAGGACAGCTCGACGGTGAGCCCGAGGTCGTCCGACTGGCGCAGCTCGCGGAGCTCTTCGGTGACGGTGCGCTCCTCGTCGAGCCAGCGGTGGGGGTCGGAGTCGATGCCGACCGCCCAGCGCAGGTCGCAGCGCAGGTGCTCGTGGGGGAGGACGGCACCGGTGATCGCGTCGGCGCGGATCGGACCGGTGACGGTGCGTATCAGAACCTCGGGCATGCACGACATTAACCGACGTTTGCCGGTAGAGGCCTAATGTCGGCAGAAAGTTTTACCCGGCGGAGGTTTCACCGCTGACCTGCGGTGACAAGCCGCGCCACTCCGGCGCGATGTCTGCCGTGGCGCGGCTTTTCCCCCATTAGGCTGGATGGGTGGCAATGGACTCCGAAACCGGTGACGCCGACCAGCTGAAAGACGAGGCGGCGCGTCGCTCCGGCATACACGGCTGGCTCGACGGCATCAGGTCGACCAGGACCGGCGCCCTCACGCTCAAGATCGTCATCGGTGTGATCGGCGCGGTGATGGTCGTGGGCGGCCTCATCATGGTGCCGTTCCCCGGCCCCGGGTGGCTGGTCGTCTTCGCGGGCCTGGCGGTGCTGGCCACCGAGTTCCACTGGGCGCACAACCTCCTGGTGTTCGGCAAGCGCGTCCTCGGCGCCTGGACCGTCTGGTACAAGCAGCAGGGCTGGACGGTACGGATCCTCGTCCTGCTCGTCACGCTGGCCACGATGGGTGTGATCATCTGGGCCGCGATGAAGCTGAGCCTCGGCATCGACCTGGTGGTCGAAGGCCGCAAGATCCTCGGTATCTGACATTCATGCCCATTCGTTCTGCCGGCGGGACGAAGAGGTGATTGCTGCCTAGGCTGCCGCCGTGCTCTCCGTCCTCGTGGCCCTCGCCCTCATCCCCCTTCCCGGGACATCCGTGGTGCTCCAGGAGAAGCCCGGCGACCCCGTACGGCTGACCGCGTACGGCCTCGGCACCCGGCAGGCCTACCTCCGCGGTGCCACCGCCTTCGTCCGGCAGCGCGGCGCCGCCGAGGTCGCCGTCTCGCCCGACGGCCGGTTCGCCGCCGCCGTACCGGCCGCCTACACGGGCGGGCGCGACGCCCTCGTCGTCACCGACCGCACGACCGGCAGGGTGAAGCGCATCCCCACGGTCGCCAGGCCGCTGATGGCCTCCTACGCCTCCTGGTCGCGCGACGGCACGAAGGTGCTGCTCACGCTGGAGCGGAAGACCGCGGGCAAGTGGCGCACCGGCGGCTACGTCACGGTCGACGTGGCCGCGGGCACCGCGCGCACGACCGTGGTCGCGGACGCCGACCCGGCCGCCACCTACTGGTGGACCCCGGACGGCGGGGTGATCGCCCAGCAGGGTGGCGGTGCGATCGTCCTCCGGGCGGGGCGACGGCCCCGGCTCCTGCCCGGTGCCGGCACCCCCGCGGGGCCCGACCTCTTCTCACCCTCGGGCAGGCGGATGGTCACCTGGTGTCCCGCCCGGTACGCCGAGCACGTGTGCCTGGCCGACCCGGCGACCGGGAGGATCGTGACGCGGTCGCGGCTGAAGCCCGAGACGGTGGTCGGCTGGTGGAACGAGAGCAGGCTGATCGCCGTCGTGCCACATCAGAAGGGCTACCGCCTCGTCGTGGCCGACACCGCCGGCCGGGTCAGGCGGGTGCTCGCGGCGATTCCGTCCGGCACCTGGCAGGCCGAACTCTGGCTGAGCTTCACCCGCAAGTGAGAGGGTGCCTCCCGTGAGCTTAAGCACCCTCCTTCTCGCGGCCACGCTCGCCCTCACCGGGGCGGACGTCAAACTGCCAGGGGTCGACGTGACCCTGCGCGAGCAGCCGGGCGACCCGAAGCGGGTCACCGCCTTCACCACCGCCGGCTCGGCCTACCTGCGGACCGGCGGCTCGTTCGCGTGGCAGCGCTCCTACAACGACCTCTCGGTCTCCCCCGGGGGCGGGTTCGTCGCCGCCGTCCCCAGGAAGTTCGCCAAGGGCTACGACCGGATCGCCATCGTCAACCGCGCCACCGGCAGGACCACCAAGATCCGCACGGTCAAGGCGCCCATGGTGGCGGGCTCGCCGTACTGGTCGCCCGACGGGCGCAAGGTCGTGCTGACCGTCTCGAAGGGCGACGACACGGGCGGCGGCTGGCGCAGCGTCGGATTCGTCGTGGTCGACGTGGCCGCCAGGCGCGCCCGGGTGGTCAAGGTGCGTGACGCCTACCACGACGCGCTGTTCCAGTGGTCACCCGACGGCCGGCGCGTGGTCTCCGACTACTGGGACGGCGTCCGCTTCTACCTGACCGACGGCAGGGTGGCCTGGACCCTGTGGCGGACGGGCGGGCTCGTCGGCGGCGAGAGCGCCTTCTCCCCGGACGGCAGGCGGATGGCCACCTGGTGCCCCAAGCGGTACAAGGCCGTCCTGTGCACCTGGAACCCCTACAACGGCAAGATCGACAAGAAGGTGAAGGTCCGCGCCGTCGCCTCCTACGGCTGGTGGGACCGCGAGCACCTGATCGCGGTCGGCAGGCAGGGCCGCGGCTACCTGGGCGTGGTGGTCGACCTGAAGGGAAAAGTCGTGCGCCCGCTGGCCGAGATGGGCCGTTCCGCGTGGCGCGACCAGGACGTCTACCTGAGCTACACGCGCGACTGAGGGCCCGCCGGCGGCCGGCGGGCGGACGTCAGAGGTAGAGGCCGGTGCCGTGGTCGGTCTCGTGCGTGGCCACGGCATGCAGGTCACGCTCGCGCATGACGAGGTAGACCTTGGTGTGCAGCTCGACTTCGTACTGGTCCTCGGGGTTGAGCAGCACCTTGTCGCCCACCTTCACCGAGCGCACGTTGGCTCCCACGCCGCAGACCTCGCCCCAGGCCAGCCTGTTGGCCATCTTGACCGTCGCGGGGATCACGATGCCGGCGCCGCTGCGCCGTTCCTCGCCGTCCTTCTCCAGCCGGATCATCACCCGGTCGTGAAGCATCTGGATCTCGAACTTGGGGTCTGCCACGAATGTCAGTCTACGCGGGCCCGTAGGGCCGATTCCCCTGACAGCCGGGTCAGCGGGCGATAACGTGCCGAGAGCCAGGGGGCGGGCGAGGGTTTGCGGGGGGCGGCGCGCTGTGACCCGGTTGTGCGGCGGGGGGTCGCCGGGCGCCGAGATCGGTCCGGTCTCGCTGGTGCCCGCCTACTTCCATCCCCGCACCGCGGGCGAGGCATGGCGGCGCCTGCTGGTGGATCCGCCGCGCATGGCGGTGGTCTCCGTCGACCACGGGCCAGGCCAGGCGAGGGATCCGGGGTGCGCGGCCGCCGTGGCCGCCCTGGTGGCCGCCGGCACCCAGGTCCTCGGCTACGCCGACACCGACTTCGGCCTGCGCCCGGCCGCGCAGGTCCGCGCCGACCTGCGCCGCTACCTGGTCTGGTACGGCATCCGCGGCGCCTTCCTCGACCAGGTGGCCGCCTCGGCCGAGCGCCTGGCGCACTACGCGGAGCTGGTGGCGGAGGTGCGGGGGCCGGTCGTGCTCAACCCGGGCGTCTACCCCGACCCCGCCTACGTCTCGCTCGCCGACATCCTCGTCACCTTCGAGGGCCCGCTGCCGGCCTACCGCGCGATGCGCGTGCCGGCCTGGGCGCGGCGCCTGGCCAGGGAGCGGTTCTGCCATCTGGTGCACGGCGTGCCGTACGAGCAGGTGGCGCCGACCCTGCGCAAGGCCGCACGGCATGCGGGCACCGTCCACGTGACGGACAGGACGGGGGCGGCCCCCTGGCGGGATCTACCCACATATTTCGGGTGAGCATGGCAGGATGACCGCCATGATCATGGCGTTCGGGTCCGCGGACTGGCAGTGGATCAACCCGCCCCGCGAGTGGACCGCCGACGACGGCCTCAGCCTGGTCTGCGACGCCGGCACGGATCTGTGGCGGCGGACCCACTACGGCTACACCTACGACACCGCCCACCTGTTCGGCCGGATCGTCTCGGGCGACTTCCTGCTGACGGTGACGTTCTCGGGGGGTTACGCCGAGCAGTACGACCAGGCGGGCGCCGTCCTGCGGATCGACGAGGAGAACTGGATCAAGGCGGGCGTCGAGTACGTCGACGGCGCCTTCCACCTCAGCACCGTCGTCACCCGCCAGGTGTCGGACTGGTCGGCGCTGCCGCTGCCCGCCGCCGCGGAGAGCGTCACGTTCACGCTGGAGCGCAGGGGGGACGCGGTGACCGTCGGCTACGGCCTGGACGGCGCGGCCCCCGCGTCGACGCTGCGGCTGGCCTACTTCCCGCCGGGCGCGCCCGTGCTGGCGGGGGCGATGGCCGCGGCTCCGGTGGGCAAGGGCTTCCCCGTCCGCTTCGACGCCCTGAGCGTCACCCCCGCCTGACCGGTCACGACAGCGGTCCGCCGTTCACGGCGCCCGGTCCGCCTCCGCTCATGGCAGGGTCAGCTCGGCGAACACGGGCCGGTGGTCCGTACCCGCCAGCTGATGGACGCTGAAGGACCGCACCCCCATCCGCTGGTCGGCCAGCACGTGGTCGATCGTCACCCCGGGCACGGGCCGCCACCCCTGCTGCGGCCAGGTCGCGGTGAACCCCAGTCCTACCGCGTCGGCCGCGTCGCGGTAGCCGGAGGCGAGCAGCTCCCCGACCGGCCAGTGGTCCAGCGTGGCGTTGAAGTCGCCCGCCAGCACCGTCAGCCGCTGTCCCGCCCTGGGCAGCGCCGCCAGCCCCGACCGCCAGCAGGCCATCTTCGCGGCGTGGCTGGGCGCGCACGGATGCACGGAGACCACCTCGATCTCCGGCCCGCCCTTGACGCCGACCACGGCGCGGGCCTGCCGGAAGCCGCCGAGCGCGATCATCGGCTGTTCGGTCAGCGGGTGCGTGGCGTAGATCCCCGACCCCCAGACGCCGGTGTGGGACCTGTCGACGACGTACGGCATGCGCTCGCGCAGTCCCAGCTCGTCGAGCCGGTCCCGGGCCGCGGGCGTCAGTTCCTGGATGGTGAGCACGTCGGGCCGCAGCCGCTCGACCAGGCGCATCAGCTCCGTGCCGTCTCCCGCGCCGACGGCGAGGTTGGCGGCCAGCACCCTGAAGGTGGTGCCGCCGGAGGGGCCGGCGTCGGCGAAGGACCGCGGCAGGACGGCCAGCGCCAGCGCCCCCGCCGTCACCGCGGCCACCGCCAGGGGGACCCACCGCCTCAGCAGGCCGGCCGCCAGCACCGGCACCGCCGAGGCGGCGGCGACGTACGGGGTGAACGCGACGAGCTGGATCCACCGGTCACCCACGTCCGCCCCGGTCACCCTGAGCAGCGCCCAGGCGGCGAACGGCAGCACGAGCACCCAGGCCAGCACGGTACGGATCATGGAAGGGAACCTACCTGGCCGGTGTGCAGAAACCGTGAAGACCGCCCGCGATCCCGGTGCAGCCGGATAGGAGCCTCAGACGGTGACCGAGGACTCCACCGGCAGCCCCGCCTCGACCCAGTCCTGGATGCCCTCGCGGTACTTGCGTACGTCGGTGTACCCGAGAGCGGTCAGCCGGTTGGCCACGGCCTGGCTGTTGGGGCAGGCGGGGTTGGAGCAGTAGGTGACGATCGCCGCGTCCTTGTCGGGCAGCAGGGCGGCGGCCCGCTCCTCGACCTCGCTCTCGACCAGGGCGACGGCGCCCGGCAGGTGCTGCTGCGCGTAGTAGTCGCCGCCGAGCGCGTCCACCACGGTGACGGTGCCGGCGTCGATCGCGGCCTTGAGCTCGTCGCGGGAGATGAGCTGGGTCATTGCGACCTCCTGAAAAAATGGACTACAGTCCGGTTTGTGGATGGCACGGAAATTACCGGACCGCAGTCCGGTTCGTCAAGCGAGGTTCTGGAGATCCTGCGCAACCGCCCGCCCCAGGAGCGGGCCGACGCTGCCCGCAACCGCGAGAAGGTGCTGGCCGCGGCGGCCAGGCTGTTCGCCGGCAAGGGCGTGGAGGCGGTCTCCATGGACGCGATCGCCGCCGAGGCGGGAGTGGGGAAGGGCACGCTGTTCCGCCGGTTCGGCGACAAGTCGGGGCTGGCGGTCGCCCTGCTCGACGCCCGCGAACGCGATCTGCAGGAACGCGTCCTGTCCGGGCCGCCCCCGCTGGGCCCCGGGGGTGCCGGCCGCGGCGTCGCACCGGCCGAACGGCTCGCCGCCTTCGTCGCCGCCTACCTCGACTACCTGTTCGCCCACCTCGACCTGGTGCGGATGTCGGAGACGGCCAGCCCGGGGGCGCGCTACCGGATCGGCGCCTACGTCTTCTGGCACCGGCACGTGGCGATCCTGCTCGGCCAGGCGCTGCCGGGCGCGGACGCCGACGCGCTGGCGCACGCCGTCCTCGCGGGGCTGGGGGGCGAGCCCGCCACCATGCTCAAGGACAGGTACGGCGAGCCGCGCGCCCGCGCCGCGCTCACCCAGGCGGCGCTGGCGGTCTGCGGCACCGGCGAGCCGCGGGACGACGGGGCCGCGCACGACCCCGGGTGACCGCCGGCGAGCCGCGGGACGACGTGGCCGCGCCCGACCCCGGGTGACCGCTGGCCGATCCCGATGACCTACAGGGCGACCGGGTTGCGCGCCCTGCGCGCCTCGGGGACGATCAGCGGAGTCCCGGTCTGCGGGTCGGTGATGATCTCGCACCGCAGGTCGAAGACCTGCTCGACCAGCGCGGCCGTCATCACCGCCGCCGGGTCGCCCTCGGCCACGATCACCCCGTCGCGCATGACGACGAGGTGGGTGGCGTAACGGCAGGCCTGGTTGAGGTCGTGGAGCACGGCCACCATGGTCCGTCCCGCCTCGTGCAGGTCGGCGCACAGGTCGAGCACCTCGACCTGGTGGGCGATGTCGAGGTAGGTGGTCGGCTCGTCGAGCAGCAGGATCGGCGTCTCCTGGGCCAGCGCCATCGCCAGCCACACGCGCTGCCGCTGGCCGCCGGACAGCTCGTCCACGATCCGCTCGGCCAGCGAGGCGACGTTCGTGGCCGCCATGGCCGCGGCCACGGCCAGCTCGTCCGCCTTCGACCACTGCCGCATCAGCCGCTGGTGCGGGTAGCGCCCCCTGGCGACCAGGTCCGCCACCGTGATCCCGTCGGGCACGATCGAGGTCTGCGGCAGCAGCCCGAGCCGCCGCGCCACCTCCTTCGACGGCAGCGAGGTGATCACGCTGCCGTCGAGGTGCACGGCGCCCGCCCGCGGTTTCAGCATCCTGGCCAGCGCGCGCAGCAACGTCGACTTGCCGCACGCGTTCGGGCCGATGATCACGGTGAACGAGCCGTCGGGGATCTCCACGTCGAGCGAGGTCGCCACCACCCGCTGCTCGTAGGCGAGGGTGAGGCCGGAACCGGTCAGCCGAGCCATCAGCGGCGTTCCTTTCGCAGCAGCAGGGCCAGGTAGGTGCCGCCGATGGCGGCGGTCAGCACGCCGACGGGCAGCTGGGTGGGCGCGAACAGGCGCTGGGCGGCCAGGTCGGCCGCGGTCAGGAGCACCGCGCCGGTCAGCGCGGAGGCGAGCAGGGTGACGCCGGGGGAGCGGGTCATCCTGCGGGCCAGCTGCGGCGCCGCCATCGCCACGAAGATCACCGGGCCCGCGGCCGCGGTGGCGACCCCGCACAGCAGCACGCCCGCGACGATCGCCGCCGCCCGGACGGGCTCGACCCTGATGCCGACGGCTCTGGCCGCGTCGTCGCCCATCTCCATCATCCGCAGCGGCCTGGAGACGGCGCAGCAGACGGGGACGATCAGGGCGAGCGCGACCGCGACGGGGATCGCGTGGTCCCAGCCGCGCCCGCCGAGGCTGCCGGTCAGCCAGGCGCCCGCGGTGGCGGCGTCGTTGATGTTCGCCTTGGTCAGCAGGTAGGAGTCGACCGACAGCAGCAGGGCGTTGACGCCGATGCCCACCAGGACCAGCCGGTAGCCCTGCACGCCCCTGCGGAAGGCGAGCGCGTAGACCAGTGCCGCCGAGATCACGCAGCCGAGCATCGAGCCCGCGGCGATCTGCGTCGCCGTACCGCCCAGGACCACGGACAGCACGCCGCCGGTCGACGCGCCGGCGGTGAAGCCGATGAAGTCGGGGCTGCCCAGCGGGTTGCGGGTGAGCGACTGGAAGATCGCGCCGCTCAGGCCGAAGGCGGCGCCGACGGCCAGTCCGGTGACCACGCGGGGCGCCCGCAACTCGCTCACGATCAGTTCCGCCACCGGCGAGCCGTCGCCGAACAGGGCGGCCAGGATGTCGCCGACGGGCACGGTGAACTCGCCGGTCGAGACCGCGACCAGCGCGATCGCGACCGCCGCCACCAGCAGCGCCATGCTCACCAGGACGGCGCGGGGGGCCGGCCGTACCGAGTAGGGGCCGAGCCGAACGGGGGAGGTCATAGCGCGGCCAGCCTCCTGC
The DNA here is from genome assembly GCF_040610675.1 of Nonomuraea sp. NPDC003804. NCBI lineage: Bacteria > Bacillati > Actinomycetota > Actinomycetes > Streptosporangiales > Streptosporangiaceae > Nonomuraea > Nonomuraea sp. NPDC003804. Next base: position 103,071 of record NZ_JBEXMT010000018.1, on the reverse strand, counting down.
GCCGGGCCAGCAGGATGAAGACGGGGGCGCCGACCACCGCGCACATGATGCCGACCTGCACCTCGCCCGGCGGGGCTATCACGCGCCCCACGATGTCGGCGACGAGCACGAGGGCGGGCGAGAGCACCGCCGCGTACGGCAGCAGCCACCGCTGGTCCGGCCCCACCACCGCCCGGACGGCATGCGGCACCGCGAGGCCGACGAACCACAGCGGTCCCGCCCCTGCCGTGGCCGCCCCGCACAGCAGCGTGACGGCGAGCGCGGTCAGCGTCCTGGTGCGGCCGACGGCCACGCCGAGCGCCCTGCCGGCCTCCTCGCCGATCGCCAGCGCGTTGAGCGGCCTGGCCAGCAGCAGCCCGAGCACGATTCCCACGCCCATGAACGGCACCAGCCGCCAGATCACGTCGGCCGTCTGGGCGGCCAGCGACCCGGTGAGCCAGAACCGCATGCGGTCGAAGGTCTGGGAGTCCAGGCGCAGGATCGCCTGGCAGACGGCGGTGAAGACCATGCCGAGCGCCACGCCGGCCAGCGCCAGCCGTACGGGGGAGGCGCCGGAGCGGGCCGCCGAGCCGAGCGCGTAGACGACCGCCGAGGCCAGCGCGGCGCCGCCGAAGGCGAACCAGACGTAGGCGGCGGGGTCGGTGAGACCGAGCACGCCGATCGCGACGGTCGCGCCGAGCGCGGCCCCCTGGTTGATCCCGAGCAGTCCCGGATCGGCCAGCGGGTTGCGGGTCAGGCTCTGCATGAGCGCTCCCGCGAGCCCGAGCGCCGCTCCGACACCGAGGCCGAGGACCGTGCGCGGCACCCTGAGCTCGCGGACGACGGTGTGGTCGCTGGAGCCGTCGGGGGCGGTGAAGGCGCTGATGACCGTCGACACCGGCACCGAGCGCGCGCCGAGCGCGACGCTCAGCAGGGCGACCAGCGCCAGCAGCCCGAGCGCGGCCAGCAGCCCCGCCGCCAGGACGGCGGAGCGGCCCCGCGCGGGGGCGGCTGGCTCCTTCGTGGCGGAGCCGGTCAGCGGAGGCGCGGTCACGGTGTCCTCTCGTGGTAGATCCTTAGGCAAGGCTAATCTAACTCGGCGCCACAGCCTCGCAGGAGGGTGGGTCCTGGGAAAAGGGAAGGTAAGGCTATGCTAACCGCCGTCTGGTTTAGGTAAGCCTCGCCTAAGGAGTAGGAAGATGTCGGTATCCCGTAGAGGACTGCTCGCGGCGGCCGCCGGCCTGGGCGCCGCTCTGGCCCTCGCCGCGTGCGGCGGGGAGTCGGCGTCCGCCCCCGCCGCCCCCGCGCAGGCCAGCGCCGCGGCCGCCCCCTTCACCTACACCGACGACCGCGGCAGGAAGATCGACCTGCCGAAGACCCCGGCGAGGATCGTGGCCCAGGTCGGCTCGGCCGCCGCGCTGTGGGACTTCGGCGTCAAGCCGATCGCCGTCTTCGGCCCGCACAAGCTGTCGAACGGCGAGCGCGACCCCCAGGTGGGCAATGTCGACATCACCAAGGTGACGGGCCTCGGCAACGTCTGGGACGAGTTCAACGTCGAGCAGTACATCGGCCTGCAGCCCGAGCTGCTGGTCAGCAGCATGTACCTGAAGGACACGCTGTGGTACGTGCCGGAGAAGTCCAAGGACACGATCGAGAAGGTCGCCCCGACGGCGGGCGTCATGCTCACCGGCAGGAACGCCACCGAGGTGATCGCCAAGTACGGTGACCTGGCGGCCAAGCTCGGCGCCGACCTCGCCGCCCTCGATATCACCCAGGCCAAGGCCCGCTACGAGGCGGCGCTGGAGGCACTGAGGAAGCTCGCGGCCAAGGGCCTGACGATCGAGCTGGTCTCCGGCAGCCCCGACGCGATGTACGTCTCGACCCCGGAGATGGTGCCGGACTTCAAGCTGCTGAGCGACGCCGGGCTCGACATCGTGAAGCCGAAGGTCGACGCCCAGGGCTACTTCGAGTCGCTGAGCTGGGAGAACGCCGACAAGTACGAGGCGGACGTCATCCTGTTCGACAGCAGGACCCAGGCCCTCGGCCTGGAGGAGATGAAGAAGAAGCCCACCTTCGCCAAGCTGCCCGCCGTGGCCAAGGGCCAGGTCTACCCGATGTGGGTCGAGACCCCCTACAGCTACCAGAAGTGGGCCGACCTGCTCGAGGGCCTGGTGGCCGACCTGGGGAAGGCTAGTAAGCTCCCCTGACCTCGACGATCTCCGTCAGCGGGAACTCCAGGTAGTCGCCCGCCTCCTCGCACCAGGCGTCGAGTGTGCCGCCGCGCAGCTCGCCGTGGCTGATCGTCGCGGTCAGCCCGTCGGTCAGCGTGATGCCGGCCCGTACCCCGCGGTCGACCACGAGGCCCAGCAGCGACTGCTGGGCGGTGGGCAACCTGGTGGCGTTCCTGCCGATGACCGCCCAGGTGCGCCCGCTCTGTTCCGCGCTGTCGTGGGCGCCGAGCAGGCGGCGGGCGTGCTCGTGAGGGTCGGGCGCGGGCTCGGCGAGGATGTGCGCGGGGGTGTCGACCTCGGCGACCTGCCCGCCGGGCAGCAGGATGAGCTTGCCGTTCTGCGGATCCTCGGAACCGGCGACCCTGGTGCGCCTGACCGCGATCTCGCCGGTGTCGGCGATCGGCACGGGCGCGTAGCCGTTCTCCCGCAGCGCGGCGAGCGTGGGCTCGGCCGGCGTGGAGCTGACCAGCACGGTCGGGGCCAGCAGCCGCAGGCCCAGCCGGGACAGGCCGCGGTTGTGGGCGATCTCGGCCAGCAGGGCGGGATCGGAGGCCTGCACGATGCAGGCGACCGTCGTCACCGTCACCTCGCCGTGCCGGCGCGCCATGTCGCGGACGAGATAGTCGAGCGGCTGCGGGATCGTGCCGACCTCGCCCAGCTCGGCCAGCAGCTCGTCGGCGTCATAGCCCCGGTCGAGCGCGCCGCGCACGCTCTCGGCGGTGAAGCGCCACACCGAGGCGGCGCCGCGCGACTCCCGCTCGGCCACCCTGTCGAGCAGCTCGGCCAGCTCGGTGGAGGGCGGCCCGGTGACCACGGCGGTCAGGTCGGCGCCGAACAACGCGCTCCTGCGCACGCTGGCCAGCGCCCGCGTCGAGACCTCGACCAGGACGGGATCGTGCTCGACCAGCGGCACCGCGTCGTCGTTCTCCTCGCCCGCGTGGGCGCTCAGCCCGGCCAGCGCCCGGCCGAGGTCGGTGAGGGCGTCGTTGGCCAGCAGGCCGAGCAGCGTGGCCTCCTCCAGCACGGCGGCGGCGCAGTCGGCCAGCAGGGCCTGGTCGAGCAGGGGAGCGTGCCAGTGGGCGCTGCGCACGAGGCTGCCCCTGTCGGCGAAGGCCGTACCCGCCGGCAGGTGGGACAGCACGCCCAGCAGCGCCCTGCGCACGCGGGCGATCGCCGCGCCGCTCCGGTCGTCGCCGAGCACCGTGGGGTACTTGCCCTCGACCTTGCGCAGCGACGAACGCTCCATCCGCCACCAGGCCGACAGCAGCAGCCGCAGCCTGGCCGAGCCCTCGTCGAGCCGCCACCTGTCGTACCGGTCGGTGGGCACCATGCCGCCCGACTTCTCGTCCCACGCCAGCAACCTGGCGACCGCGCAGATCTCCAGCAGCAGCCGGGTCTCGTCCTCGTCGCAGCCGGTCTCCCTGGCGACCCTGCGCACCTCGCGCACGCCCACCCCGCCGGTCTTCAGCAGCGGCAGCGGCGTCTTGGCGGTGTTGTCGAGCAGGGTGGCGCAGCGCTCGACCATGTGCGGGGCGGCCAGCGTCATCAGGTGGTCGACCTCCTCGGGGTCGACCGGGATCGTCGGCACCTCGGGTGGCTCGGGGGTGAAGGGCGGGTGGTAGCCGGGGCCGCGGATCGACAGCGCCACCTCGCGCGGCATCTCCGCCACCTCCCAGCGGGGCCGGTAGAGCAGGCCGTGGTCGGCCGCCCACTTCTCCGGGGTGCCGAGCGTCACGAACGCGCCGCCGTCGACGTCGCGGACCGGACCGTCCCACGCGAAGTCGGCCAGCAGGCGCTCGGTGCCCTCGGGCGCGTTGCGCAGCAGGGCGGCGAGCCGCTCGCCGTCGGACAGCACCTCCGTCGCCCTGATGATCGTGCGGCGCTTGCTGCCGTGCGCGGGCAGGCCGAGGTTGCGGGCCAGGGCGCGCAGCGTGTCGTTGTTGATGGTCCAGGAGTTGAGGTAGTGGTCGAGCGGCTCGCCGAGGCCGAGCGGCGCCGCCCACCAGCGCGCGACCGCCGCGGCCAGGTGGATGCCGCCGTCGGCGTCGGGCCAGGCCAGCGCGTGGTCGTAGCTGACGTCGAGCCAGGGGACGACCTGCTCGACCGGGGCGTCCAGGAAGCGCGCCAGCCGGTCGGGCGGCACGCCGTCGCCGAGCACCAGGCACGCCTGCGCGATCTCCAGGCAGGGCAGCGGCAACGCCCGCATCGCCTCCATGACGGCGAAACCGTTGCCCAGCCGCTGGGCCAGCGTGTCGAGCCGGCGCGGCCAGGGGGCCGCTATGGCATCCGGTCGGTTGGACAGGACGCGGGCGAGCCTCGCTTCGTCCAGTGTTCGCAGCCAGCCGAGCAGGTGATCATCCATCTGTCAGCACTCTCAGTGGGTCGCGCGCGGGGACTCGCCGTGAGCCTTGATCATCCACGTGGGCCTCACTACGAGGCAGACCTCAGCATACGCGCTCCATGCCGGGGTGTCCGGGCCTTCGCGTGCATGCGACAGAGCGTGGAGAAGGCGTGGGGAGAGCGCATGGAGAGCGCATGGAGAGCGCATGGAGAGCACAGGGACAGTGCAGGGAGAGGTCACCGGGAGCGCGGGGAGGGCCGCGCCGACCTCAGGAGAGCACCGCCCAGACGATCTTCCCGTACGGCGCGAGCGCCGACCAGCCCCAGCGCATGCTCAGCGACTCCACGATGTGCAGGCCGAGCCCGCCCACGTCGAGCGGCCCGGGGTAGCGCAGCACGGGCACGGCCGCGGCCGGGTCGGTGAAGGCGCAGGTGACCAGCGCGCCCCTGCGCACCAGCGACATGCGCACGGGTTCGGGCCGGCGCGGCTCGTCGAGCGTCAGGCCGTGGCGCAGCGCGTTGGTGGCGAGTTCGGAGACCACCAGCTCCATGCTGTCGACCATCTCCTCCAGCTTCCAGCCGGCGAGCGTGCCGGCGGTGAAGCTGCGGGCGGAGTGGACGGAGGAGGCCGCCGGGGGGAGGACGAAGGTCGCGCTTGCGCCGACCGCCGTGCCAGGGACGACGAGGTCGCGCGCCGCCTCAGGCCACCAGCCGACCGGGGGCCACCAGTCGAGCGTGGTCCACAGGCCGAGGGGTTTGGTGGACTGCACGGTGATCATTCTGAGGCAGAGTCTCGTGCAGGTGCAAGAGCGAATGCACGTGCAGAAGGGATGGGCAACCGCTACCGTTTGCCCTGTATCGGTGAATCAGGTGGCAAAGGGGGATCTTGCCGCGACCCATGATCTTTGGGGCGCGAAGTGACAGACTGTGTGGTACGGAAACGACCAAGGAGCAGCACGTGTCCATGGATCCGCCGGGTTCTGGCTCAACCGTTCGGCGCATCATGCTCGGCGCCAGCCTGCGTCGCCTGCGCGAGCAGCGCGGACTCACCCGTGATGTGGCCGGATTCCACATCAGGGCCTCCGAGTCCAAGATCAGCCGCATGGAGCTCGGCCGCGTCGGCTTCAAGACACGTGATGTGGAAGACCTGCTCACGCTGTACGGCGTCGTCGACGACGCCGAGCGGCGTGCCCTGCTGGAGATGGTCCGCGAGGCCAACACCCCCGGGTGGTGGCACAAGTACTCAGCCGTCCTGCCCCAGTGGTTCACCACCTACGTGGGACTGGAGGAGGCCGCCAGCCTGATCCGCACCTACGAGGTGCAGTTCGTGCCCGGCCTGCTGCAGACGGCGAACTACGCCAGGGCGGTCTACCAGCTCGGCAACCCCGACGCCTCTCCTCAGGACATCGACCAGCGCGTGCATCTGCGCATGCAGCGGCAGGAGCGCTTCACCCGGAAAGACGGCCCCCGGCTGTGGGCCGTCATCGACGAGGCGACCCTGAGGCGGACCATCGGCGGCCGAGAGGTCATGTCCGAACAGCTTCAGCATCTGCTGCACGTGGCGACCTTCCCCAACATCACCATCCAGGTGATGCCCTTCCGGTACGGCATGCACGCCGCCGAAGGGGGCGCGTTCAGCATCATGCGGTTTCCCGAGTCCGACCTGTCGGACGTCGTCTACGTCGAACAGCTCTGGGGTGCCCTGTACCTGGACAAGCGTGAGGACATCGACCCGTACCTCACCGCCATGGAGCAGCTGTGCGTGGAGAGCACCACGCCGGGCGGCACCGTGGAGCTCATCGACGGTCTTCTCAGAAAGATGTAGATGGAGCACACCTACAACGGCATGCCCGCCACCGACCTCACCGAGGTCGCCTGGCGGAAGAGCCGCTACAGCAACTCGCAGGGCAACTGCGTGGAGCTCGCGGAGCTCCCCGACGGCGGGATCGCGGTCCGCAACTCCCGCTTCCCCGAGGGCCCCGCGTTGATCTACACCCGTGACGAGATCCGGGCGCTGGTGCTCGGGGTGAAGGACGGGGAGTTCGACGGTCTGCTGGTTTAACACGGTGTTCACCTCCGGCGCACCCGCGTAACCCGGGTGCGCCGGACGGGAAATCCCCCGGTTTCGTCCCTCAAGCAGGATCTCTTCATGCTCGATCAGATGACGCTTTATCCCATCGCCGACGACGTGCTGATCGCACCGGGCGGCAGGGTCGTGATCCGCACCTACGGCGTGGGCTCCGCCGTGCCCGACGGGGTGGTCTCCTACCGCACCTGGGTGACCGGCGTGCGCGACCAGCCCCGCTACTGGCACTGGGGACACTTCGAGGACGCCGCCTCGGGGCACCGGCGCGTGCTGGAGTGGCTGACGGGGCGCGGGCCCCAGCCGGTTCCGGCCATCGCCTGATATCATCCCGAGCAATCGCTTGGTTCGATCTCGGGAGGCCGCCGTGCGGCGAGGCATCCACCTGCTCGAGGAAGTCGACTTCCGGCCGATGAACTCCCGCCGGCCGCTGGAGTACCTGACCTGGCTGACCCGCTACAAGCAGGAGGACGCCGCCCGCCAGGCGCCCGAGCTGACCGAGGGGATGTCCATCCGGTCGCGGGAGATCGATCTCGTCGGCGCCTTCTACGCCGTCGGGATCACCGGCCACCACCAGTTCAAGGCCGTCACGCTGTGGGACTGCCACGGCGGGTGGGAGGGCGGCTGGCGCCAGATGATGGAGATCTACTCGGGCGTCGACGCGCGCCTGTTCCTGTCGGACATCGACGACCTGCGCTTCTCGGCCTTCTCCCGGCCGCTCGGCGCGGTCCACGGCAGCCCCCCGCTCGCCTCGGCCGCGCCCGCGCCGCTGTTCCTGTTCGAGAGCGCCACGGTACGGCCCGGCGCCGCCCTCGACTACCTCGAAGCCGTCCGCGCCGAACGCCTGCCCATCCTGCGCGACCACGGGCACACGCTTGTCGGGCTGTACGAGGTGCTGATGTGCGACACCGAGGTCGTCACCGTGTGGGGCACCACCCTCGACGCGCACCTGGCCGTGCAGCGGGCCAGGGACGCGGCCCTCGGGCTCGACGACGAGGTCGCGCCCGACGAGCGGCTGCTCACCTGGGGGAAGCGGGCCCGCGACTACCTGTCGGGCCCGTGGCGGGAGACCATGCTGGTGCCCTTCCCCGGCAGCCGGCTGGCGCCCGAGCCGGCTGCTGCCCGCGCCTAGACCGGGGCGTTCCAGTTGAGGACGACCGGCTCGGCGTGCTCGAACCCGAGCCGCGAGTAGGTGCCCGTGTCCAGCCGGAAGAACCTGCCGTCACGCGGCGGCAGGCCCAGCCACCTGGCGGTCAGCACGCGCAGGAAGTGCCCGTGCGCGACCAGCGCCACCGAACCCTTCGCGGCCCTGGCCCGCTCGATCACCCTGTCGGCCCGCGCGCCCACCTGCTCCACGCTCTCGCCGGGATGCTCGGCGTCGCCGGGGATCACGCCGTCACGCCACAGGTACCAGCCCGCACGGGTCTCGCGGATGGTCGGCGTGGTGATGCCCTCGTAGCCGCCGTAGTCCCACTCCCACAGGTCGGGGTCCACCTCGTAGTCGGTCAGCCCGGCCAGCTCCGCCGTACGGCGTGCCCTGCCGGCGGGGCTCACCAGCACCAGGTCGAAGGCGCGCGCCTTCACCAGTGGCGTCAGCGCCCTGGCCTGTTCCTCGCCGTGGGGGGTCAGGGGCAGGTCGGTACGGCCGGTGTGGCGGCCCGTCCTGCTCCATTCGGTCTCGCCGTGTCTCAAGAGCATCATGTCATCCATAGCAGGACCATCATCGCCGACCGCCCGCGTCCGGCCCGCCGGGGGGCGTCCCACGGGCCGCCACGTTGACCTCAACCCCGCTTGAGGTTGCATCGTGGCGGTGGAACGACCACCCACCGGATGGAGAGCCTCATGCACGCCGTCGTCCTGCACGCCTTCGGGCCCGCGGAGAACCTGACCTACGAGACGGTCGACGACCCCGTCCCCGGCGCGGGCGAGGTGCGCGTCGTGGTGAAGGCCGCGGGCGTGCACCTCATCGAGACCCTGCTGCGCACCGGCGTCACCATCGGGCCGCCGGTCCCCGACCTGCCGACCGTCTTCGGCGGCGAGGTCGCGGGCGTGGTGGACGCGGTCGGCCCGGGTGTCGACGAGTCGTGGATCGGCCGCCGGGTGGTGACCGGCGCCAGCAGGCCAGGCGGCTACGCCGAGCTCAGCGTCGCCGAGGTGGGCGCGCTGCACGCCGTACCCGACGGCCTCGGGTTCGAGGAGGCGGTGGCCATGATCGTGACGGGCGCCACCACGATGGCCCTGATCGAGCTGGGCGCGCCCACCGCGGCCGACGTGATCCTGGTCAACTCGGCGGCCGGCGGCATCGGCCGCCTGCTCATGCAGCACGCCCGCCACATCGGCGCCGAGGTCGTCGGGGCGGCGGGCGGGAAGGCGAAGGTGGCGACGGTTCCAGGGCGCGCCGTCGACTACGACGTGCCCGGCTGGAGCGCGCAGGTCGGCGAGGTGACGCTGGTCTTCGACGGCGTCGGCGGCAGCCGCGGCAGGGAGGCGTTCTCCCTGCTGGGCGCGGGCGGGCGGCACATCGTGTACGGCAACGCCTCGCGCGAGGAGGCGGGCGCGCCGACGCCCGAGGAGATCAAGGCGAAGGACATCACGTCGATCTACGCGATCGAGCGGATCCTCAGCCGGCCCGGCGGGCTGCGCGAGCTGGAGGAGCGGGCCCTCGCGGAGGCGGCGGCGGGTCGCCTGGTGCCGGAGGTGCAGGCGTTCCCGCTGGCCGAGGCGGCCGCCGCGCACGCGGCGCTGGAGAGCAGGGCGACGTCGGGAAAGGTGGTCCTGATCCCCTGACCGGCAGGGGGAGTGCGCAGGCTTCCGCTCCTGGCCGGCCGGGCGACGTGGGGTCAGGTGCCCGCCAGCTCCTCCACCACCGGGGTGAAGGCGTCGAGGTCGCGCTCGTGGTGGAGGACGTAGTAGGAGACGTCGTGATCGTCCCGCCAGCGGCGCAGCTTGTCGACGACGTCCTGCCTGGTCCCGGGGAGCACCTGCGGCGTGTCGGCCTGCGGGGCGGAGTCGGCCGCGCTCCACGACTCCCTCGACCGCCTGGCGCCGACCTGCTGGACGCTCGTGCCGAGCTCCACCTGGTCGTACCGGCCCTCGGCGGCCGCCCGGACCACGTCGATCTTCGCGAGGAACGCGGACGGGCCGCCGTCGGCGTCGTCGGGCCCCGTCCCGTCGGCGCGGACGCGCATGCCGAGGTTGATCACGTCCGCCTCGCGGGCGGCCAGGCGGAGCATGCGCGGCCCGCCGCCGCCCAGCAGCAGGCGCGGGTGCGGCCGCTGGACCGGCTTGGGCTGCTGGTCCAGGGAGTCGATGCGGTAGTGCCTGCCGGTGAAGGAGAACGGCGCCTCGCCCCAGAGCCCCTTGAGGACGGTCACCGCCTCGGCCAGCCGGGAGACCCGCACGCCGGGCGGGTCGAGCTCCATCCCGGCGGCGACGTAGTCGGCCGCCATCCACCCGGTGCCGACCCCCAGCTCCAGGCGCCCGTCGGAGAGCAGGTCGAGGGTGGCCGACTCCTTGGCGAGCACCGCCGGGTGCCGGAAGTCGTTGGCGGCCACGAGCGTGCCCACCCTGAGCCGCGTGGTGGCGCAGGCGGCCGCCGTCATCGCCGCGAAGGGGGCCAGGCGGGGACCGACCAGGTGGTCGGGCACCAGCAGCGCGTCGAACCCCGTGGCCTCCAGCCGCCGCGCCTTCTCCGCCCATGCCTTGCCCGACTCGGCGTGACGGACGACCGCCGCGAACCTGAACCGCCGCATGACGCCTCCCGGCCAAGCGTTTGGTTCACACCTTAGACCGGGAAGGATCTTTCGGCCAGAAGTCAGGTTCCGCGCTGGTTCAGCAGGCCGAGCGCCACCCCGCCCATCCCCGCCGTCATGAGCAGCCACGCGACGCCGGCCGCCACGTTGCCCAGCCCGGCGAACCACGAGATCGGGATCGCCACGGGAGCCACGACCAGCGCGATGGCCGCCCACACCGGCGCGGTCCTGCCGAGGAGCGCGGCGACGCCCAGCAGCAGGAAGCCCAGCAGGCCGAACAGGAACGACATGCCCAGGACCGAGGTGGGCAGCCCCTCGTTGTAGGCGGCGTAGAGCTTGGTGAGCGTGCCCTGGTCCAGGCCCGCCACGATGCCGGCGTACAGGACGTCGTCGGAGTTGCCGCCGATCGGGACGATCAGGACGAACGCCAGGATCATGGCGACCAGGCCGAGCACCGGCCGGCCGGCGCGGGCGACCCTGGCCACGCCGAACGCGGCAGGGATGATCGTCAGGGAGCTGATCGCCGACAGCCAGGCGAGCAGCGGGTAGGAGCCGGCGTCGGCGACGAACTGGCGCACGTACGCCTCGCCCTCGGCGGTGACGTTGCCCGGCGCGAGGAGGATGGACGCGGCGATGGCCAGCGGCGAGATCACGGCGGCGGCGATCATGGCGTAGCGGGTGAAGGTATCGGCTCCCGACCGGGGAGTCGTGTCGAGACTGGTCATGGCCCGAGCGTGCGCCCGGCGCGGGTGCCGCGCATGAGTAGGTCCCTACTCATCTTGTTTTACCAAGCGCTTGCTCAGACACTGGGCTCATGGACGTGCGCGCGACGACCGCCGGCGAGACCGCCTTCTTCCACGCCAACGGGTGGGTACGGCTGGCCCGCCTGGTCGACCAGGACACCGTGACCGACCTGCGCGACCGCGCCCTCGCCCGGCTGGGCGAGCGCCCCAGGTCCCGCGCCACCCTCGTCGACCGGGCCTTCGGCCAGTCACGCGACATCGCGCAGGAGGACGAGAGGTTCGCCGAGCTGACCAGGCGCCTGGCGCCGAACGCGGTGCGGCTGCTGTCCGGCGTGAGCGCGGTCCGGATGCAGGTGACCAACCTGCTGGTGAAGGACGGCGGCGGCGCGGACGGCCACGGCGCCACGCCGTTCCACCAGGACTTCCCGTGGATGCCGATGGACCGCTCGGCCATGCTGACGGTCTGGCTGGCGCTGGCCGACGTGCCCGCCGACATGGGCGCGCTGCGCTTCTACAGCGGCTCCCACCGCCACGGCCTGCTCGGCAGGAGCTTCACCACCACCGGCGACGACCAGCTCACCCAGCACCCGTGGCTGAAGGAACTGGAGCTGTCACCGCCGCTGGACCTCGCGGCCGGAGACGCGACCGTCCACCACGCGCTGACCGTGCACGGCGCGCCCGCCAACCGGCACCGCTCGCCCCGGCTGTCGTTCACCGTGACCTACTTCGACGCCGACACGCTCTACACCGGCATGCCGTACGGCCAGACCGACGGCCTCGGCCTGGCCGTCAACAAGCCCTTCGACCACCCGAGGTTCCCGTGCCTTGGACGGTGAGCGGCTTCCGGGCCGACCTGGGCGCCACGCTGATGCACGAGCACGTCTTCGGGCTGAGCCCCGAGATCCTGTGGAACTGGCCCGACATCCCCGAAGGCTGGGACCTGGAGACGCGGGCCCGGCAGGCGGCGGCCAAGCTCGACGCGCTCAAGGCGGCCGGCATCGACACGATCGTCGACCTCACCGTGGTCGGCCTCGGCCGCTACGTGCCCGCCGTCCAGCGGGTGGCCGAGCTGACCGAGCTGACGATCGTCGCCGCCACCGGGCTCTACACCTACGACGCGCTGCCGCCCTACTTCGCCAACCGCGGTCCCGGCAGCCTGTTCGGCGGTCCCGACCGGCTGGCGGAGTTCTTCGTCAGGGACATCACCGAGGGCATCGGCAGGACGGGCGTGAAGGCGGCGATGCTCAAGTGCGCCACCGACCACGCCGGCATGACGCCGAACTGCGAGCGGGTGTTCAGGGCGGTCGCCGAGGCCCACGTGGCCACGGGCACGCCCATCACCACCCACAGCGCCCAGCCGGGCGGGCTGGAGCAGCAGCGGGTCCTGGCCAAGGCGGGCGTCGACCTGAGCAGGGTGGTGATCGGCCACGCGGGCGACTCCACCGACCTCGCCTACCTGGAGGAGCTCATCGCCAACGGCTCCTACCTGGGGATGGACCGCTTCGGGATCGAGACGATCAGCTCCTTCGACGACAGGGTGAGCGTGGTCGCCAGGCTGTGCGAGCGCGGCCACGCGGGCCGGCTCGTCCTGTCCCACGACTCCTACTGCTTCAACGACCGGTTCGACCACGACGTCGTACGGCGCCGCCACCCCAACTACCACCTGCTCCACATCACCACCGACGTCCTGCCGGCGCTGCGCGGACGAGGCGTCACCGAGGAGCAGATCCATCAGATGCTGGTCGACAACCCGCGGAGGATCTTCGGATGGACTTCGACGTCACCCAGGACTGGCACGTCGCCGCGCCGTACGACTTCCTGAGACGGCTGCGCCACGAGCAACCGGTCTTCCGCAGCGAGCACCTCGGCGCCTACGTCCTGACCAGGTACGCCGACGTGCGCGCCGCCTACGGCGACCACCGCGCGTTCTCCTCGCGGGGCTCGCTGACGATCTCGCGCAGCCTCACCGAGGAGACCAGGCGGAAGCTGGGCGAGCACGGCTCGTTCCTGTCGAGCTTCGTGGCCAACGTGGACCCGCCCGACCACACCCGCCTGCGCCGCTCGGTCTCGCGCGCCTTCACCCCCCGCGCGGTCGCGGCGCTGGAGCGGCGCTTCCGCGAGCTCAACGAGAGCCTGCTCGACCGCATGGCGGGCCGCCGCGCGGCCGACTTCGTCCAGGAGATCGCGCACGAGCCCTCGGTCAAGCTCACCGCCGCCTTCATCGGCGTGCCCGCGGCCGACGAGGAGTTCGTCCAGCGGCGGGTGAAGGAGTGGTTCCAGCTCTTCCTGTCGCCGCAGCCGCCGGAGCGGCAGCTCGAGCTCGCCGACGGCTTCCTGACCTATCTCGACTACGTGGACCGCCTGGTCGCGGCGAGGGCCAAGGACCCGCAGGACGACTTCACCTCGCTCATGACCGCGCTGATCGGCAAGGAGCTGTCGCACCGCGAGGTGGTCGAGCTGATCTCCACGATCCTGCTCGGCGGCAACGACACGGTGCCCAACCAGCTCGGCAACAGCGTCCTGCGGCTGCTCAGGGAGGGCCGCTGGCCGGTGCCGCCCGAGCTGGTGGCCGGCGCGGCCGAGGAGTGCATGCGCATCGACGGCGCCTCCCTCGGCTCGTTCAGGTTCGCCGCCACGGACATCGACCTGCACGGCGTGACGATCCCCGCCGGGTCGCTGGTGCTGCTGTCGACCGACTCCGCGGCCCACGACGAGACCGTCTTCCCCGACCCGGAGAGGTTCGTGATCGACCGGCCGAACGCCGACGCGCACATGGTCTTCGGCTACGGCATCCACTTCTGCGTCGGCGCCGCCCTCGGCCGCCTGCAACTGCGCACCGCGCTCGACGTGCTCGGCCGGCGGCTGCCGGGGCTGCGCCTGGCCGAGGGCGCGCCCGTCGCCTACCGCCGGTCGATCGTCGGCCGCGGCCTGCCGTCGCTGCCGGTCGAGTGGTGACCCGCTTCGCCGGCAGGGTGGCGCTGGTCACCGGCGCCGGCTCGGGCATCGGCGCGGCCTGCGCGGCGCGGCTGGCGGCCGAGGGCGCCAGCGTCGGCGTCGCCGACTAGCACGCGATCCACGCGCGGCAGGGCCTAGAGTGACGGCCGTGGAACCTGTGGCGGTGGGACTGGTGGGCGCGGGCCCGTGGGCGGAGATGGCGCACGCGCCCATGCTGGCGAAGGGGCCGCACACGCGGCTCGCGGGCGTGTGGGCGCGCCGTCCCGAGGCGGCGGCCCGGCTGGGTGCTCCCGTCCACGAGCGGATCGAGGACCTGTTCGACGCCGTCGAGGCGGTGGCCTTCTGCGTGCCGCCCGCCGTCCAGGCCGAGCTCGGCGTGCTGGCCGCCAAGGCGGGCAAGGCGCTGCTGCTGGAGAAGCCGCTGGCGGCCGACCTCGACGGCGCGCGCCGGCTGGCCGACGCGATCGGGGAGGCGGGCGTCGCGTCCCAGATGCTGCTCACGCTGCGCTACTCCCCGGGGACGCGTGACTTCCTGGCCGGGTGCGCCCGTATCGGGGCGTTCGGCGGCCAGGCCGCCGCCATCTCGGGTGTGCTGAGCGGCGGCGGCGACTTCGCCACGCCGTGGCGGCTGGAGCGCGGCGCGCTCCTCGACGTCGGGCCGCACGTCATCGACCTGCTCGACGCCGCCCTGGGCAGGGTGGTCGGCGTCCGCGCCCACGGCGACCCGCTCCGCTGGGTGGGCCTGCTGCTGGAGCACGAGGGCGGCGCCGTCAGCGAGGTGTCGCTGACCATGGCCGCGGTGGGCGACCTGCCGCCGCTGCGGGTCGAGGTGTACGGCACGCAGGGGAGCGTCCGGCTGCCCGCCTCCGACGACGACGAGTTCGCGCGCGTGGCCGAGGAGTTCGCCGCCACCGTACGGCGGGGCGGCGGCCACCAGCTCGACGCCGCGCGCGGCCTGCACCTACAGGAGATCATCGCCGCCGCGGAGGCCCAGCTCGCCACCCCTTGACTTCGGGCCCATCGGGAGAATTGATAGCGTTTGTCCGACGCGCAGCGTTGCAGCGAAGTCCGGTGCGAGTCCGGCGCTGTCCCGCAACTGTCATAGCCAGGTCGCCTGCCGCCGCGCCGACGTCATCAACCCTCGTGGAAAAGGGTGATCCGTCGCATCTTCGCGGGTCTCTCGGTTCCGACAGTGTGAAAGGACTACTCGTGAGGCCCGTACGCACGGCCTTCGCGGGCGCGCTGCTGGGAACGGTCGTCCTGGCCGGCTGCGGCCAGACTCCCGCTCCCTCCTCCGCCCCCTCGGCCACCGCCCCCTCGGCCGCCCAGACCACCGCCCCCGCCGCGCAGGGGGCCGCCTTCCCCGCCACCGTGCAGGCGGGCAACGGCGCGGTCACCATCGCCAAGAAGCCCGAGCGCATCGTCTCCATCTCGCCGACCGCCACCGAGACCCTCTTCGCGATCGGCGCCGGACCGCAGGTCGTCGCCGTCGACGACATGTCCACCTACCCCGCCGAGGCGCCCAGGACCGACCTGTCGGGCTTCAAGCCCAACGTCGAGGCGATCATCGCGCACAAGCCCGACCTCGTCGTCGCCTCCGACGACAAGGTGGCCGCCCAGCTCGCCAAGGTGAACGTGCCCGTCCTCGTGGAGCCCGCCGCCACCAAGATCGACGAGGCCTACGACGAGATCGTCGACCTCGGCGTGGCGACCGGCAACAAGGCCAAGGCCGACGAGGTCGTCTCCGGGATGAAGGCCACGTTCGACCGGCTGGCCGCCGAGGCGCCGAAGGCCTCGAAGCTCACCTACTACCACGAGCTCGACACCACCCCCTACGCCGCCACGTCCACGACCTTCATCGGCCAGATCTACGGCATGTTCGGCCTGGTCAACGTCGCCGACAAGGCGCCCGACGCGGCGGGCGGCTACCCCAAGCTGTCGGCGGAGTTCGTCGCGCAGGCCGACCCCGACCTGATCTTCCTGGCCGACGTGAAGTGCTGCCAGCAGAGCAAGGAGACGCTGGCCAAGCGGCCCGGGTGGCAGGACCTGAAGGCCGTCAAGAACGACCGCGTCACCCAGCTCGACGACGACATCGCCTCCCGGTGGGGTCCGCGCATCGTGGACCTGGCCACCACGATCGGTGACGCCGTGCGGAAGGCCGACACGAGCCAGTGAAGCCGCACGTGCCCGCCAGGGCCAGGCCGCTGTGGGTCGCGGCCGCTCTCGCGGTCCTCGCGCTCTCGATGATCGCGGGACTGCTGGGCGGCGCTGCCGACATCTCGCCCTGGCAGGTCGTGCTCCAGGCCGCCGACTGGCTGCCGTGGGTCCACGTCGACTCCGGGCTCGCCCCCGTCGAGCAGGGCCTGCTGTGGCAGCTGAGACTGCCGCGCGTGCTGGTGGCCGCCACCGTGGGCGGCCTGCTGGCCGTCGCGGGCGGCGGCTACCAGGGCGTCTTCCGCAACCCGCTGGCCGACCCCTACCTGCTGGGCGCGGCCTCGGGCGCGGGCCTGACGGTCACGATGGTGATCGTCTTCCTGCCCGGCAGCGTCGCGAGCGTCCCCCTGGCCGCCTTCGCCGGCGCGGTCGGCGGCGTCTTCCTCGCCTACGCCCTCGGCAACACCGCCGGGCGCTCCGGCGGCACCGCCACGCTGGTGCTGGCGGGCGTGGCCGTCACCTCCTTCCTCACCGCCATCCAGACCTTCGTCCAGCAGCTCAAGGTCGAGGAGCTCGAACGCGTCTACGCCTGGATCCTCGGCGACCTGCAGGGCGGGTGGGACAAGCTCGCGCTCGTCGCGCCGTACGCGGTCGGCTCCAGCGCCCTGCTCCTGCTGCACGGCCGGATGCTGGACGTGCTGTCCGTCGGCGACGACGAGGCGACCACCCTCGGCGTCAGGGCGGCCAGGGTACGGCTGGCCGTGCTCTTCGGCGCGTCCCTGGCCACCGCCGCCGCCGTCGCGGTCAGCGGGCTCATCGCCTTCGTGGGCATCGTCGTCCCGCACGTGGTGCGCCGCCTGGCCGGCGGCTCCTACCGGATCGTGCTGCCGCTGTCGCTGATCGGGGGCGGCGCCTTCCTGGTCCTGGCCGACCTCATCGCCCGCACCGTCATCGCCCCCGCCGAGCTGCCCATCGGCGTGGTCACCGCCTTCGTCGGCGCGCCGTTCTTCGTCGGCGTGCTGCGCATGACCAGAAGGGCGGGGATGTGATCGAGACCCGTGAGCTGTCGGTCGTGCTGGGGGAGCGGCAGGTGCTGGCCGAGGTCTCCATGACCGTACGGCGGGGCGAGTGGCTGGCCGTGATCGGCCCCAACGGCGCGGGCAAGTCCACGCTGCTGCGCGCGATCATGGGGCTGGTGCCGTTCGCCGGATCGGTGCTGTTCGACGGGGCGCCGCCGGGCCGGCCGCGCGAGCGGGCCAGGACGGTCGCCTTCGCCCCCCAGACGCCCGCGCTTCCCGCCGACATGACCGTCTTCGACTACGCGCTGCTGGGCCGCACGCCGTACATCCCCTATCTCGGGCGGGAGAGCAGGCGCGACAGGGACGTGACCGCCGCCGTGCTCGACCGGCTCGACCTCGCGGGGCTGGCCGGGCGGCGGGTGGAGAACCTGTCGGGCGGCGAGCGGCAGCGGGTCGTGCTGGCCAGGGCGCTGGCCCAGGAGGCGCCGGTGCTGCTGCTCGACGAGCCCACCACCGCCCTCGACCTCGGTCACCAGCAGCAGGTCCTCGAACTGGTCGACCAGCTCAGGCTGGCCGACGGGCTGACCGTCGTCACCACCCTGCACGACCTGAGCCTGGCCGGACAGTACGCCGACCGGCTGCTCCTGCTCGCCGAAGGGCGCGCGATGGCCTCGGGCGCGCCGGTCCAGGTGCTCACCGAGGAGCTGGTGGGCAGGCACTTCGACGCGCATGTCAAGATCGAGCCGGGCCCCGACGGGCGGCCCGTCGTCCACCTGGTGAGGGGCCGTTGAAGCTGTCCTACCGGACCGAGGAAGGGGCCAGGCTCGGCTCGCTGCTGTGGGAGTTCGGGCCCGGCTGGCGGATGATCTCCTCCGCGATGCTCGGCGGCGGCATCGGCCCGCGTTCGTGGGTGCTGAACGCCCAGGTCGTCGCCGGATACTCGCGCATGGACCCGGTCGACCACCTGGTCTCCCTCGGCCCGGCCGGGGAGGGCGTCGGGATGATGACCGCGGCCTCCGTCGACCGCTACACGACCGGCTCGGACGGCGGGGTCGAGGCGGTCGCGACCGTCGGCCTGCGCGTCCCCACCTGGGCCGCCGCCGCTCCCGACCACGTCGATCCCGAACTGGCGCCCCTGCGGGTCGGCACGATCAACCTCATGATCACCATCCCGGTGGCCATGACCGACGCGGCCCTGGTCAACGCGGTCATGACCGCGACCGAGGCCAAGACTCAGGCGCTCATCGAGGCCGGCTTCCCCTGCACGGGCACCGCCTCCGACGCCGTCTGCGTCGCCGTTCCCGCGGCGGGCCCGGCGGAGCTGTTCGGCGGCCCGCGCTCCGACTACGGCTCCAGGCTCGCCCGTGCCGTCCACACCGCCGTACGGCAGGGCGCCGCCGAGTGGCGTCCGCGCGCGCACTGATCACCCGCGCAGGCCGTAGTCCTCCCTGGCCGCCCGCGCGCTGACCCGGCCCGCCCGGACGTCGGCCGCCACCAGGGCCCGGTCCCTGAGCAGCGGCGAGCCCAGCCCGCCACCGCCGGTCGTCTCGACCACGAACGCCTCTCCCGCCTGGAACAGCACGTTGTTCGCCTTGGCCGGCAGCCGTTCGAGCGAGCCGTCCGCCCGCCGCCGGAAGAAGCCGCCCAGCCTGCCGGGCAGCCCGCCGTCCCGGCCGGGAGGGGCGTGGCGCAGCCGGTCGCCGCGCGTCGTGACATGGCACGGCGCGAGGAAACGCAGGACCGTGCGCGAGCCGAGCCCGCCCCGGTACGCGCCGGGACCGCCCGAGTCGGTGATGGTCTCGATCGACTCGACGACCAGCGGGCAGCGCGTCTCCACCGGCTCGGCCTGCGGCACGGAGTTGCGGCCGATGCCGAAGTGCACGCCCGTCGCGTCGGGCCCGTCCAGCCCGCGCCGCGCGCCCACGCCGCCGAAGTCGTAGGACAGGTGGATCCAGTACGGCGCGCCGACGGCGGCGATCGAGAACGGCTGGAGGATGCCGCTGGCGGCGATGGCCCGCTCCGGCATCGCGTCGGACAGCGCCTGGAAGATCGACTCCATCGCCGCGTAGATCGGCACGAACCTGCCGCCGCACGGGTGCGGTGGCAGGGCGTTCAGCAGCGACCCCTCCGGCAGCAGGACGCTGATGGCGCGCAGGCAGCCGTCGTTCATGGGGATCGTGGGGTCGAGGAAGCAGCGCACGGCGAAGACGGCGGCGGCCAGCGACTGCGACGCGGAGGCGTTGATCGCGGCGGGCACCTGCGGGTCGGTCCCCTCGAAGTCCACCACCACGTGCGCGGCGGCCCCCGACGGCGGGGGACCTGATGGCGAGCGGCCCGGTGATGAGCCGCCCGATGGCGAGCCGCTCGGTGACGAGGGCCCCGATGGCGAGCCGCCCGATGGTGAGTGGCCCGGTGACCAGGGGCCCGATGACGAGGGGCCCGATGACGAGGGGCCCGATGACGAGGGGCCCGATGACGAGGGGCCCGATGGCGAGGGGTCCGTGGACGGCGGGCCCGTCGTGACCGCGACCCTGACCGTGTGCGTCCGGTCCGGGTGGACGCCGTCGTCGTCGATCGGGTACGACCCGGTGAAGCGGCCACGCGGCAGGTCGGCCAGCGCGGCCCTGGTGCGCGCCTCGGTGTAGTCCAGGTAGGCGTCGATGCCGCGCGCCAGGCCTTCGGCTCCGTGCTCGGCGACGAGCGACGACATCCGGGCGGCGGCGACGGCGGTGCCCGCGACGAGCGCGCGCACGTCGCCCATCACCTTGTCGGGCGTGCGCGAGTTGGCGCGCAGGATGGCCTCGACGGCGGGATCCAGCCCCGCCGCGGTGGCCAGCCGTACGGGAGGGAGCTGGAGACCCTCGAGGAAGATGTCGGTCGCCAGCGGCGCCATGCCGCCCGCCGACAGGCCGCCCAGGTCCGAGACGTGGATCATGGTGGCGGTGAAGTAGGCCGGCCCGCCCGAGACGAAGACGGGCCGGTAGACGAGCAGGTCGTTGGTGTGGACGCCGCCGCGGTAGGCGTCGTTCAGCACGTAGACGTCGCCCTGCCGCATGGTGACGGCGGGATGGTCGGCCAGCAGGTACGGCAGGGCGACCTTGAGCGCCATGCTGTTCATCAGCGTGGTGGCCGTCGACTGGGCGATCAGCCGTCCCCTGGCGTCCAGGAGGGCGGCGGAGGCGTCGGAGCCCTCGACGATGAACGTGGAGTAGGCCGAGCGGACGACGACGATGCTCGCCTCCTCGGCTGCGACGACCAGGGCGTTGCGCAGGACCTCCGCGGTCAGGGTCATGCCTGGTCCTCCTGCCCGGTCGTCCTGGTGAGGACCACGGCCCCGTCGGACGCGAGGGCGGCGCTCCAGCCGGGCGGGACGACGATGGTCGACTCGGGGTCCTCGACGATGGCGGGGCCCGCCAGCCGGGTGAGCGCGGCGCGGGTCAGCACGGGCACCTCGGCGTAGCCGCCGCACTCGGCGAAGTAGGCGACCCTGCGGCCAGTGCCCCCCGCTCGTGCGACCCCGGCCCCGGCCCCGGCCCCTGTCGCCCCGGCCCCTGTCGCCTCGGTCCCTGTCGCCTCGGCTCCTGTGACCTCGGCTCCTGTGACCCCGGCTCCTGTGACCCCGGCTCCTGTGACCCCGGCCCCGGCTCCGGGGAGCTCGCCGGTGGCTCGGGTCCCGGCAGCACCGTTCGTGGCGGGGACGCTCAGCCGGAGGCGGAAACTGACCAGCTCGATCTCGCCCTCCTGCGCGATGCCGTACACCTGCCGGTACTTCTCGTGGAAGGCGCCGGCCACCGACGGCCCCCACGGGACGGTGAGCTCGTGCGCCTGGCCGCGGAAGCGGACGTCCACCGCGCGCTCGGCCCGCACGCCGGGAGCGCCGGCGGCGACCGCGAGGTCGTCGCCGGCCGCGGCCTCCAGGGCGGCGAAGACGGCCTCGGGATCGGCGGCCGACGGCGCGGACCGCACGCGCTCGGCCGTCAGCTCGCCGGCCAGCAGCCCGGCGGCCGAGGCGACGCCGCACAGGGCCGGCACCACGACCGTGCCGATGCCGAAGCGCTCGGCGACCCTGGCCGCGTGCATCGGGCCCGCGCCGCCGAAGGCCACCATGACGAACCCGCGCGGGTCGATCCCCCGCTGCACGGTCACCACGTGCACCGCCGATCCCATCGCCGCCGCGACGATCTCGTGGACGGCGTGCGCCGCCGCCGCGCGCGACACCCCGAGCGGCCCCGCCACCCTGTCCAGCGCCTTGTCCGCCAGTTCGGCGGAGAGCGGGAAGGCCGAGAAGGAGGCGGGGGAGAGGTAGCCGAGGACCAGGTTCGCGTCGGTGACCGTGGGGGCGGAGCCACCCAGCCCGTAGCAGGCCGGGCCGGGGGAGGAGCCCGCCGAGCGCGGCCCCACACGTAACGCGCCGGCCTGGTCCACCCACGCGACGCTGCCGCCGCCCGCGCCCACCTCGGCCAGGTCGATGGCCGGGGTCTTCACCGGCACGCCGGTGCCCGCCCGGCGGCCGCCGAAGCTGCCCTTGCCGCCGACGTGGAACTCGTGGGTGATCTCGGGTCTGCCGTTCGTGATGACGCAGGTCTTGGCCGTGGTGCCGCCCATGTCGAAGGAGATCACCCGGGGGTGCCCGGTGCGCGCGGCGGCCAGCACGCCGGCCGCGGGGCCGGACTCGATCGTCGCCACCGCTCTGCGCGCGGCCTGGGCGGCGGACATGACGCCGCCCCCGGACTCCATGACGTGCACGGGGGCGGTGATGCCCAGCGCGGCGAGCCCTTCGCGGAGCCTGGTGAGGTAGGACGACATGAGCGGCCCCACGTAGGCCGACATGACGGTCGTCGTGGCGCGTTCGTACTCCCTGAGCTCCGGCCACACCTCCGACGAGATCACCACCTCGGGCACGTACTCCTTCAGCACGGCGGCCACCTGCCGCTCGTGGGTGGGGTCGGCGTAGGAGTGCACCAGGCACACCGCGGCCGAGGTGATGCCGCGGGCGGCGATCTCGCGGCCGGCCCGCCGTACGGACTCCTGGGAGAGCGGCACGAGCACCGAGCCGTCGGCGGCCACGCGCTCGTCCACCTCGAAGCAGTCCTCGGCGGCCACGGGTGGTGGCGGCGGGGTGAAGCGGAGGTCGTAGCGGTCCTCCTCGACGCGCGCGTAGCGGCCGAGCGGGAGCAGCGAGCGGAAGCCCCGCGTGGTCACGAAGGCGACGCGCGCGCCGGTGCGTTCGAGAACGGCGTTCGTGGCCAGGGTGGTGGCGTGGACGACCCTCTTGACCTTCGAGGGGGTGGCATAAAACAGCACTTGGGAGATACTGGACATGATGCCAGTGAGGGGGTCGTCAGGGGTGGTCAGACACTTCGCGACGGACACCTCGCCGTACGGGCCGTGCAGCACGGTGTCCGTGAATGTACCGCCGACGTCAACCCCGATCTGGTATTCCACGTCGATACGGTAGGACTCAAGCAAGCGCTTGTCACGATTGACTTTCGGTGGGCGGTTGGGAGTCTGGTTCTGTCGTCGGTAGGGAGCTCGTTATGAGGCGTCTCGCAGTGCCCGGAGTGGCGGTCGCCGTCGCGATGTTGAGCGTGCCCCCGGCATTAGCGCATGAGCACCCCAGCGGCATCACCGACCTGGTCACGCCCGCGGTGGCGCGGGTCGAGGCCAAGGCGATCATCGACATCACCCTGCTCGACCACGTCGGCGAGCTGCTGCACATCGAGCGCACCTATGACGTGCCCATCGGGACGGGCATCGGCACCGTGGTCAATCCCGACGGCACGCTCGTCACGCTCACCCAGGTCGTCCACACCGACAACGACCTGGCGGTCTACGCCGCGAACAAGGTGTTCGGCGACTACCACAAGGTGAACGTCCCCGCCGACTTCGACCGGCACACGGTGTCGGACGATCAGCTCAACCACCATCTCCAGCTCTGCTACGACCTCAAGAGCAAGATGTCGACCTGCATCGTCGACATCAAGCAGGACATCACGGTGTTCCCGAACATCACGCCCGCCGGCCGGGGGTTCAAGGCCGAGGTCGTGAAGCTCGGCGACGACCCGCTGTCGCCGGCCGTCCTGCGGCCGACCTCGACGTCCGAGGGCGGCATCGGGATGCCCACGGCGCCGCTGGCCGACAAGGTGCCCGACAAGGTCGGCGCGCCGACCGCGGTCGCGGGATTCCTCGGCAGGCCGGCCGCCACGCAGCCCATCAAGGTCGACATCGCGCACCTCGGTCCCGGCGGAGCGGGTGAGGGCGGGCGGACCTTCGCCGACCCGCAGAAGAAGGTCGACGAGCCCGTCAAGCTCGGCAAGCTGATCGACCAGGGCATGCTCGGCGCGCCCATCATCGGTGACAAGGACGGCCACGTCATCGGCCTGCTGGTCGGTGGTGGCACGGTGGCACGGATGATCGGCGTCAGGGAGATCACCTCCGCGCTGGCCGCCGCCAAGACGCCCGCACGCAGGGGTCCGCTCGACGCCGCCTTCGAGGCGGCGCTGACCCGGTACCACACCCACAACTACACCGACGCCGCGCCGGCCTTCAAACGCGTGCTCGACTACTACCCGGGTCAGCCCGTGGCCCAGGCGCACCTGAAGGACTCACTGGCCAAGAAGGGCACGGCCCAGGACATCGGCGCCCGCAAGGCCGCCACCACGCCCCCGCCCACCAGCATCCCGCTGTGGCCGTTCGTCGTCGGGGCGGCGGTCCTGCTGGCGCTGGCCGCGGGGATCGCGGTGCTGCTGTGGCGGCGCCGCCGCAGGGCCGGACCCGAAGGAGAAGAACTGGAGGAGATGCAGCCGCAGGAGGTTCACGTCGGCGCGCCGCCGCCTGATGACGGCGCCAATCCGACCGTGATGGTCAGACGATCGCAGAACTTCCCTGCGGTCCCACCGCAACAACCGCAGTCGCAGCCTGTGCTGACCGCACAGCAACAGGCGAAGTTCTGCACGTCCTGCGGTATGAAACTGGGCCCCGCGCACCGGTTCTGTGGCTACTGCGGCCACCCGATCGAAACGTGATGCACTTGAACGAGAGATCCCTGATCGGCCAGGAGGTCGCGGGATACTACATCGAGGACGTCATCGGCAAAGGCGGCATGGCGGTGGTCTACCTTGCGCTGGACCCCCGCCTGAGCCGCCGCGTGGCCCTGAAGATCCTCAATCCGCTCCTCAGCGTGGACGACCGCTTCCGTCAGCGCTTCATCCTGGAGTCGAGGACCGTCGCCAGCATCGAGCACCCCAACATCATCCCGATCTACGAGGCCAACTCCGACGAGAAGGGCGTGCTCTACATCTCGATGCGCTATGTGGACGGCCTCGACCTGCGCAGGTTCATCTACGACCGGGGACCGATGCCGGTCGGTCAGGTCAACTCCATCGCCGCGCAGGTGGCCGCGGCACTGGACGCCGCCCACGCGCACGACCTGATCCACCGCGACGTGAAGCCGGCCAACATCCTGCTGGCGGGCGACCACGTCTACCTGACCGACTTCGGCATCACCAAGCACCGCACCTCGATCACCGGGCTCACGCAGACCGACCAGTTCATCGGCACACCGCGCTACATGTCGCCTGAGCAGATCAACAAGGAGCACATCGACGGCCGCGCCGACCAGTACGCGCTGGCCTGCGTCGTCTACGAGGCCCTGGCGGGGCGGATGCCGTTCGAACGCGACAACGACGTCGCCCTGCTGTGGGCGCACCTGGCCGAGGCGCCGACACCGCTGTCGCACCTGCGCCAGGAACTACCGCTCGAGGTCGACGGGGTGATGATGAAGGCGCTGGCGAAGTCGCCCGAACAGCGCTATCCCACCTGCACGGCGTTCGTCGGCGCGCTGCGCGACGCCATCAGCGGCGAGTACGCGCCCACGCGCCCGCAGCAGCAGACCGGCATCCCGCCGGAGGCCAAGACCCGTGCGGCCAAGCCCAGGACGGCCAAGCGCGCCGCCGGCGCCCCGCCGCGCAGGCGGAAGAAGCTGGTGCTCTTCCTGACCGGGGCGGTCGCCGTCCTCGCCGCGATCGCCGTCGCCGCCGTGCTCTTCCTGACCAACAGAAGCGAGGAGATGCGGGTCTACAAGCCGTCCGCCGCGGTGCCGATGAGCTTCGACTACCCCGAGAGCTGGACGGCCGAGACGCACCTGGACCTCTTCGCGCTGGCCTCGCCGAGCGCCCCGCAGTTCGAGTCGCTGTTCGTCGCGGGCCCTGACGCCGACTGGAAGGAGGTCCACACCCTGGATCCGGCCGACACCCAAGGCGTGTTCGTCCAGCTGGCCGACACCTTCGATCCGAAGGCCGACCTGCAGACCATGCAGGAGACGCTCAACACGATGATGCCGGGCAAGGTGACCTTCAACAGCGAACCCAGCAAGGCGCTGGTCGCCGGCCGGCCCGCCACCGAGTTCACGGGCTTCATGCAGAGCCCCGACCACTCCACCGAGCTGAACGTGACGGGCTATCTCGTCGAGACGCCCACCAAGCCGGCGCTCATCCTCTACTTCTGCGCGCCGGAAGCGTGCGACCCCGAGACGCTGGCGAAGATCAAGACGAGTGTGGCGCTCACTTGAGCCTGACTTGGAGCCCGCTGTACCCCTATGGGCAAGAGCGTCCCCAACGTCTACTCTCCGCGTGTGGGTATTCGCATCGTCATCGCGGACGACCAGGCCATGGTCCGAGTGGGCCTGCGCATGGTCGTCGACAGCGAAGAGGGCATGGAGGTCGTCGGCGAGGCCGCCGACGGTCATGAGGCGCTGGCCGTGGTCAGGCGGACGCGTCCGGACATCGTGCTGATGGACATCTCCATGCCCCGCATGGACGGCCTCGCCGCGGCCAGGAAGATCTTCGAGGAGCCCGCGCCGCCGAAGGTCGTCATGCTGACGACGTTCGACACCGACGAGAACCTCTACGCCGCCTTGCGCGCCGGCACCAGCGGCTTCCTGCTCAAGGTGTCGCCGCCCGAGCAGCTCGTGGAGGCGATCAGGGTCGTGCACGCCGGTGACGCCCTGCTCGACCCCGCGGTGACCAGCCGGGTCATCGCCTCCTTCGCCGGGCGGCACGACCCCACCCCGCCGCCGCAGCTGGCCGACCTGACTCCGCGCGAGCTCGAGGTGCTGCGCCTGCTGGCCCGCGGGCTGACCAACGCCGAGATCGCCCGCGAGCTGTTCGTCGGGGAGGCCACGGTCAAGACGCACGTGGCCCGCGTGCTGATGAAGCTGCACCTGCGCGACCGGGCTCAGGCCGTCGTGTTCGCGTACGAGTCGGGCGTGGTCCGGCCGGGCGCCGCCATCGGGTAGTAAGCGGCCCAGGCCGCGTCGCCCATGCGTAGCACCTTCAGGCCCGTCCAGCCCAGGGCGAGCACGGGCGCGCACCAGAAGGGCACGGTCAGCGGGCCGTACGGCACAGCGAAGGAGCCCAGGTAGCCTAGGGTGACGACCAGCGGCACCCACCAGCCGACGAAGCCGGACCGCCACACCGCCACGGTCAGCAGCGGCAGGCCGATCAGGCCGAGGAACATCCACGGCTGGAAGGCGCCCACGGTGATCGGCAGGCCGAGCATCTCGTCCATGATCTGCTGTGCCCGCTCCGGCGGGTGGTGCCGGCCCAGCCACCACTCGACCGGGTCGATGATCAGCATGCCGGACAGCGAGCTGTAGCCGATCACCGACATGGCGGCGGCCACGTGGCCGAGCCTGGTGTTGCGGCGCCGGGTGAGGTGGGCCAGGCCGAGCGCGGCCACGGCCATCAGCAGCCAGCTCCAGTGGTAGAGCGCGGACTGCAGCTGGGCGAGGGTGGGGTTGACCCCGAAGCTGACCGCCTCGCGGTCGTCGCCCCACGTGCCCGGATCGACGACGACGGCGACCGCCTGCAGCAGCGGTGCGGTGATGAGGAGCGTGCCCGCCGCGATCCTGCGGAAGGCGACCTGGTTGTTGAGCATGCCAGGCACGCTAGGTCGCGCCGGCCCGCCGGTCGTCCGTCTGCTGACCGATCCGCCGTCACCCGGCCGGGGGAGCGGGACGCCACCCCTGTCTCGCGATTCGGGAGGGTATGGCGGTCCATGCCCGTCTTATGTGTATATTTTCCGTAAGAGAGCGTCCGAAACAGGAGATTTTCATGCGAGCGTTCCCCAGGGTGCTGTTCGACGAAGGGCACAGCGAGTCGTGGACGATCAGGCGTGAGGTCGCCGAGGCCATCAATCCCGCCCACCCCGACGACAACAGCTACGCGCGCGCCGCCGACCTGCTGCGCCGCCTGGGGCACCGGGTCACCTCCGGCAGCCTGGAGCAGCTCGCCGACCACGACGTCCTGGTGATCGCCCACCCGTCGCAGCAGCGCTGGGAGCGGACCACCGGCCAGGGCAGCCCCGTCTTCACCGCCGACGAGCTCAACGCCATCGAGTCCTTCGTCGCCGACGGCGGCGGGCTCATCGTCCTGGCCGAAGAGGAGCAGGACAAGTACGGCAACAACCTGGCCGAGCTGCTCGCCCGCTTCGGCATCGGCATCACCCACACCACCGTCCGCGACCCCGGCAACGCCCACCGCGGCGTCGCCACCTGGGTGCTCGGCACCCCCGCCACCGGCGGCGTGCTCGCCGGCGTCGGCAGCGCCTGCTTCTACCGCTCCGGCGTGCTCACCGCCCGCGACGACGCCACCGTGCTGTTCACCACCTCCGCCACCGCCGACCCCGCGGGCGCGCCCCTGGCCGTCTCCGTCGAGTACGGCAAGGGCAAGGTCGTGGCCTTCGCCGACTCCGACCTGTTCGGCGACGACTCCATCGACGACTACGACCACCGCGCCCTGTGGGGCAACGTCGTGACGTGGGCGGCCCGGGTGCCGTCCGCCACCCGTCCGGCCGGCGCCCAGGACGAGGCCAAGTCCGAGCTGTTCGCCCAGCTCAAGGCCGTCGTCGAGGAGCTGCGCCCGCTCCAGGCCAAGGACGGCTCGGTCCCCGACGACAAGCAGGCCGCCGCCGCCCTCGTCGGCTACGTCTCCGACCTCGTGGGCCGCCTGTCCGGCTACTTCCCGCACGACGCCGCCTACCTGCAGGCCGTCCAGGCCGACCTGGCCAAGTGGCTGGAGCAGGGCCTCGGCGTGCCCGACTTCCTCGACTCCCTCAACCTCTTCCACCCCGACACCCAGCGCGTCGACGGCCTGGAGCACCTCGTGGTGTTCCCCATGTACACCCAGAACGGCAACCCCAACCGCAACCTCGAAGCGGTCTGGATCCGCACGATCTGGCCCGACTGGCTGGCCGAGCTCGAGTCCAACGGCTACGACAACCCGCTGTTCGTGCCGATCGCCTTCGAGGACTTCACCGCCGGCTACGACACCTTCTCGGCGGTGCTGTTCCCCGAGACCGTCGCGGTACGGCAGGCGCCCGAGCGCTTCACCTGGGGCGGCATCTTCGCCGACCGGGAGGCCGCGCGCTTCCGCTCGGTCAGCAGCGCCGCCGCCCTGACGCTCAAGCTGGACCTGCCGCCGGACGCGGCCAGGCTGCTGGAGTCGCAGGAACTGGCCCAGGACACCTTCGTCATGTGGGACCTCATCCACGACCGCACCCACAGCCACGGCGACCTGCCGTTCGACCCCTTCATGATCAAGCAGCGCATGCCGTACTGGCTGTACTCGCTGGAGGAGCTGCGCTGCGACCTCACCGCGTTCGGCGAGGCGGTCAAGCTGGAGGCGGCGGGCGTGCCGCACGCGCGCTACGTGCAGCTGGCGATCCTGTTCGACCGGCTCTTCCGCTTCCCCATCACCGGTGAGCGGGTGCGCAACTACGACGGGCTCGGCGGCCAGCTGCTGTTCGCCTACCTGCACCGCAACGACATCATCAGGTGGACCGACAACCGGTTGTCGATCGACTGGAACCGCGTCGCCGACGGCGTGGCCGACCTGCGCGGCGAGGTGGAGAAGCTCTACCGCGACAGCATCGACCGCGCCAAGATGGCGCACTGGATCGCCGCCTACGAGCTGGTCACCGCCTACGTCGAGCCGCACCCGCGCTCGGTGTGGAAGACCGGCCGGCTTCCCGAGGAGCAGAAGGCCATGGTCGACGCCGTGCTGCCCGACGAGTTCCCCCTGAGCATGTTCTACGAGGCCCTCCGCCGTAAGCTCGGTGACGTCGTCGAGTCCACGAAGGGGATCACTGGAGTGAGCCCGACGCAGTGAGCGGAGTGGAGAGGGAGCGGAGCGAGCTCTCCGCGGAGGGAACGAGGAGGGCGAACGACCGATGGAGCACAGCATGATCCTTCTGATCACAGGTGCGGCCGGGCCTACCGGGCAGGCCGTCGCCAAGCACTTCACCGAGAACGGTCACACGGTCATCGGCGTGGACAAGGATGACGTCGACCTGCTCGACCGCGGCGCCGTCCAGGCACTGGCCGAGCGCATCGAGGCCGAGCACGGCCAGGTCGACGGCGTCGTCCACCTGGTCGGCGGGTGGCGTGGCGGTAAGACGTTCGCCGACACCGACCTGGAGGACTGGGCCGTCCTGCACGACCTGCTGGTCCGCACCCTGCAGCACGTGACGCTGGCCTTCGAGCCGCTGCTCAGGAAGTCAAGCAACGGCCGGTTCGTCATCGTGTCGGCCAAGGCGGCCGAGAAGCCCACCGCGGGCGGCGCCTGCTACGCGGCGGCCAAGGCCGCCGCCGAGGCGTGGACGTTCTCGCTGGCCGACGCGTTGAAGGACACCGGTTCGGCGGCCACCGTCCTCGTGGTCAAGGCGCTGCTGAACGACGCCATGAAGGCCGCCAAGCCGGAGGCGAAGTTCGCCGGGTTCACCCACGTCGATACCCTCGCCGAGGCGGTCGCGCAGCTGTACGAGCGGCCCGCCGACGAGATCAACGGCATCCGATTGGACCTCACCCAGTGATTCCCCGCCACGACCCCGCTCTCAAGGCGTTCGCCAGCGACAACTACGCAGGCGTGCACCCGGAGATCCTCCAGGCCATCGTCACGGCCAACGAGGGCCACCAGATCTCCTACGGAGAGGACGTCTACACCGAGGCGTTGCAGGAGATCTTCAGGAGCCACTTCGGCGCCGGAGCCCAGACCTACCCGGTCTTCAACGGCACCGCGGCCAACGTCGTCTCGCTGCGCGCCATGACCCGGCAGTGGGAGGCCGTGGTCTGCGCCGACACCGCGCACATCCACACCGACGAGGGCGGCGCGCCCGAGGTCGTGGGCGGCATCAAGCTGTTCACCGTGCCCACGCCCGACGGCAAGCTCACGCCCGCCCTCATCGACACCCAGGCGTGGGGTTTCGGCGACGTCCACCGGGCCCAGCCCAAGGTCGTCTCGATCTCCAACACCACCGAGCTCGGCACCCTCTACACGCCGGACGAGATCGCGGCCATCTGCGAGCACGCCCACGGGCTGGGGATGACCGTCCACCTCGACGGCTCCAGGCTCACCAACGCCGCCGCCGCGCTGGACGTGCCGCTGCGCGCGCTGACCACCGACGCGGGCGTGGACGTGCTCTCGTTCGGCGGCACCAAGATCGGCCTGCTGTACGGCGAGG
The DNA here is from genome assembly GCF_040610675.1 of Nonomuraea sp. NPDC003804. Taxonomy (NCBI): domain Bacteria; kingdom Bacillati; phylum Actinomycetota; class Actinomycetes; order Streptosporangiales; family Streptosporangiaceae; genus Nonomuraea; species Nonomuraea sp. NPDC003804. Next base: position 72,297 of record NZ_JBEXMT010000018.1, on the reverse strand, counting down.
CCGTCGTCGTGCTCAACCCCGAGGCGGCCACCGGCGTCGACTACCTGCGCAAGACGTTCATGCAGCTGGCCTCGAAGATGCGCTTCGTCTCAGCGCAGTTCGAGGCCCTGCTGTCGGGCGACCTGTGGCTGCGCAACGCCCGGCAGGCCAACGCCATGGGGGCGCGGCTGGCCGCGGCCGTCCGCGACATCCCCGGGGCTGAGCTTTCGAGGGAGGCGCAGGCCAACGCGGTCTTCGTGCGCCTGCCCCAGGACGTCACCGAGCGGCTGCAGAAGCGGTTCCGCTTCTACACCTGGAACGCGGCCACCGGCGAGGTGCGCTGGATGTGCTCCTTCGACACCACCGAGGCCGACGTCGACGCCTTCGCCGCCGCCGTGGCCGAGGAGCTTCAGGGCGAGCCGCCGATCTCCTTCTCGTAGGCGGTCAGCTGCTGCTCCAGGGCCTTCATCAGTTCGAAGACCTGGCTCGGCGGAATTCTGATACGGCTGACGATCCGAGTCGGGACGCTCACCACGGGCTGTCCCGACTCGGGCTCCTCCGCCAGTTGCGGCGGCCTGGTGATCACCGCGAAGTCGAGCACGAACCCGTCGCGGGTGTGCCAGACAGAGGCGAAGTTGGCGTACTGCCCCGCCTCCACCTCCGGCGAGATGCTGACCTCAAGGCGGCTTTCGGGCTCTCCCATGTCGCCATCGTGCCCTATTTCCGGATCCACGGCATGGTCACGCGCCGCTACCGCAGAACCCACACGGCTGGGCCGCGCGCCGCTACCGGAGGATCGACGGCAGGGGCGCCGCGCCGCGCTGCTTCAGCAGGTCCGTCATCAGCTTGATCTCGCTGGTCTGGCTGTTGACGATCTGCTGGGCCAGCCCCTTCACCTCGGCCCGGTCCGACAGCTCCAGCAGGCCCTTGGACATCTCCACGCCGCCCTCGTGATGGCGGATCATCAACTGCAGGAAGAAGATCTCGGCATCCTTGCCCTGCAGGCTCCTGAGCCTGGCCATCTCCTCCGGGGTGGCCACACCCGGCATCGGCTCGGGCTTGTCCTGGGTGCCGCCGTGGCCCGCGTGGCCGACCATCCACGCCATCTCGGGACGGGCGCTCGCCTGGTCGAGCCCCCACTGCTGCAGCCACCCGATGAACATCCCGCGCTGCGCGGTCTGGGTGACGATGATGTCCTCGCTCAGGTTCCTGATGTCGGGGGAGGCCGACCTGTCGCGCGCGGCGAAGGCCATTTCGGTCGCCTGCGCGTGGTGTTTGCCCATGTCACGGGCGAATCCGGCCTCGGCGGACGAGTCGGTGGGGGTGCCGGTCCTGCCCATCACGAAGAACAGCAGGGCGGCGACCGCGAGCGCGGCGAATCCCGCGATCAGAAGAGGCTTTTTCGTCATCGTTTTCCCAGACTACTCACCGGTCCTTCCTTATTCGCCACATACGCCCCGAGGGCATAGGGTGACCCGCAGTTGGTGACCCCATGGAGGAACTGATGACGAAGGAGAAGGCGCAGGCGCGACGCGAGCATCTGGCGAAGATGCGGGCGGAGCAGAAGGCCAAGGAGCGCCGGTCCGCCATGCTGATGTGGGGCGTGGGCGGTCTCGTCATCCTCCTTCTGGTCGGCGGCGTCGGCTTCTACATCGTGAAGGACCGGCAGGCGACCTCGCTCGACGCGGTGACCAACGTCTCCTACGCGGGCGGCGAGCACGTCTGGAGTTCGGTCAAGTACAAGGAGAGCCCGCCCGTCGGCGGCAAGCACAACAACTACTGGCAGCAGTGCGCGATCTACGACAAGCCCATCCACAACGAGCACGGGGTTCACTCGCTCGAGCACGGCGCCGTCTGGATCACCTACCGCCCCGACCTGCCCAAGGCCCAGCTCGAGAAGCTGAAGACGATCGCCGAGTCGACAGGCGACTCCAAGTACATGCTGGTCAGCCCGTACCCCGGCCTGCCGGCCCCCATCGTGGCCAGCACCTGGGGACACCAGCTGACCTTCCAGGACGCCGGCGACGCCAAGCTGCCCAAGTTCATCACCAAGTACCAGAACGGGCCCGACACCCCTGAGCTCGGCGCCACCTGCGGCGGCGAGTACGCGATCACCTCGACCGCCGACCAGCAGCCGCTGCCGCCGGAGCCCAAGAACACGACGACGCCGCTGCCGCACGAGTCGCTCGCGCCCTCGGCCACGCCGTCGCCCGCCAAGTCCTGAGCCAGGAGCCGTCTCGCCGATCGCGGGTGACCGGCGCGACGGCTCCCGCTAGCCGAGCACCTCGGCGATCGGCGTCGCCACGAGCCCGTGCGCCTCGGCCACGGGCTCGCTGAGCAGCCGCCCCTCATGCGTGCTCAGCCCCCGGGCCAGCACGCGGTCGCTGCGCAGCGCCGCCAGCCAGCCGTTGTCGGCGATGGCCAGCGCGTAGGGCAGCGTGACGTTCGTCAGCGCGAACGTGGAGGTGTGCGGTACCGCCCCCGGCATGTTCGCCACGCAGTAGAACAGCGAGTCGTGCACCGGGTAGGTCGGCTCGGCGTGCGTGGTGGGCCGGGAGTCCTCGAAGCAGCCGCCCTGGTCGATGGAGATGTCGACCAGCACCGAGCCCGGCTTCATCCTGCTGACCAGCTCGTTGGTGACCAGCGTCGGCGCCTTCGCGCCCGGCACCAGCACCGCGCCGATCACCAGGTCGGCCTCCAGCACGGCCTTCTCGATCTCCAGCGTGTTCGAGGCGATCGTCTGGCAGTAGCCCTGGTAGATCATGTCGGCCTGGCGCAGCTTGTCGATGTTGCGGTCGAGAAGCAGCACCTCAGCCTGCATGCCGAGGGCGATCGCCGCGGCGTTCATCCCCGACACGCCCGCGCCGATCACGACGACGTTCGCCGCCCGCACACCGGAGACGCCGCCCATCAGCACGCCGCGGCCGCCCTCGGGGCGCATCAGGTGGTAGGCGCCCACCTGCGGCGCGAGCCGTCCGGCCACCTCCGACATCGGGGCGAGCAGCGGCAGGGCGCCGTTGTCCGCCTGCACGGTCTCGTAGGCGATGCCGGTCACGCCCGCGTCGAGCATCGCCCTCGTGCACGCCTCGGAGGCCGCCAGATGCAGGTAGGTGAACAGCACCTGCCCCTTGCGCATCCGGTGGTACTCCTCGGCGATGGGCTCCTTGACCTTCAGGACGAGGTCGCCCATGCCCCACACCTCGTCGGGCCCGTCGAGCACCACCGCGCCGACGGCGACGAAGTCCTCGTCGGGAATGGACGACCCCCTTCCCGCGTCCCGTTCGACGAAGACCTGATGTCCATGCCTGATCAGTTCGTGCGCGCCCGCGGGTGTGAGGGCCACGCGATACTCGTGGTTCTTGACCTCGCGAGGAACTCCGACCTTCATATCTCCAATGTCCCCCAGGCCGGGGGTGACACTCTGTATGGACCGTGCCAAGGTTCTTGGCAGACTGTCGATGATTTCCCGGTTCCTGCCGTCCTCGCTAGGCTCTGCGGAAGCACCAGTCAGGATGGGGTTCACGGATGGAGAAACCGCCGCCGCCGGGGCGTCCGCCCGGGGCGCAGCCCGCAGCGGTCCCCGAGGGGCCGAAGGCGAGCAGGCTCACCACCATCGTGCTGATCGTCTCCCTCGTCCTGGTCGTGCTGACCGCGGGCGTGCTCGGCACCGTCGCGGTGCTCATGACGAGGAACCCCGACTCGCCGCTGTTCGGCGGCAAACCGCCGATCAGGCTGGGCGAGCCGATCTACTTCGCCCCCGTCGAGGACCAGAAGGCCTCCCCGTGCCCGGGCCAGAAGGTGGCGCTCTCCCAGGATGGGAAGATCTGTTACTTCCTGTCCGAGGCGGTGCCCGTCTCGGCGGTGCAGGCGATCGAGACGGTGAAGGAGAAGGACAGCTACGGCGTCAGGATCGCGGTCGCCCCGGCCTTCCGCGACGCGCTGGCCGCGCTGATGAAGGAGCGCGTCGACCAGCAGATCGCCATCCTGGTCGGCCAGAACGAGACCGCCACCGTGCTGGCCGCGCCCACGGTCGCCCAGCAGATGAGCGGTGACAGCGTCAGCATCGCGGGCTTCACCAAGGACAAGGCCGACGCGCTGGTCAAGGCGATGCTGGGCGCCGCCGTCACCCCCACCCCGCCCCAGCCGGGCGTCCCCGGCACGAGCACCACGCCCCAGCCCGGCACCACACCCGGCACCACGCCCCAGCCCGGCACCACCCCGCCCGGTACGCAGCCCGGCGCCACTCCGCCGGGTACGCAACCGGGCGCCACGCCGCCCGGTACGCAGCCCGGCACCACCGGGACCGGGACGACCCCGCCCGGAGCCCAGCCGGGGACCACCCAGCCCGGCACCGGCCAGTCCGGGGTCCGCACGACCGCCACGGCGTCACCGGGCGCGGGGCTCGGCACGTCCGCCGACGCCTCCCGGAGCACGCGTTCCTCGCTCGACGCCGGCACCGAGAAGCGCTACTCCACCTGCAAGGAGGCGCGGGCGGCCGGGTACGGCGGGCCGTACCAGAAGGGCAGGCACCCGCAGTACTACTGGTACACCGACAAGGACGGCGACGGCTTCGCCTGCGACCCGCAGGACGGCTAGACGTCGTGCCGGTGCCGGGCCGTCAGAACAGGCCGCTCAGCGCGAAGTAGGCGACGAAGATCAGCGAGACCACCCACAGCAGCCCCGGGATCTCGGCGTACTTCCCGCGCGCCGCCTTGATGACGGTGTAGACGATCACCCCCGCGCCCACCCCGTTGGTGATGCTGTAGGTGAACGGCATCAGCACGATCGTCAGGAACGCCGGGATCGCCAGCTCCAGGTCCTCCCACGGCACGTTGCGGCTCTGCGTCATCATCAGCGCGCCCACCAGCACGAGCGCCGGCGCGGCGGCAGCGGCGGGCACCACCTCGGCCAGCGGCGTGAACAGCATGGTCAGACCCAGCAGCGCGCCCGTCGCGACGCTGGCCAGGCCGGTGCGGGCGCCCTCGCCCACGCCGGCCGCCGACTCCACGAACACCGTGTTGGCCGAGGCGCTGCACAGGCCGCCGATCACGCCCGCCATGCCGTCCACGGTCAGGATCGCGCCCAGCCGCGGCACCTGGCCCTGGGTGTCGACGAGTGACGCCTCGTCGGCCACCCCGATGATGGTGCCCATCGCGTCGAAGAATCCAGACAGCACCAGCGTGAACAGCACGATGGTGGCGGTGACCGCGCCCGCGGTGACGAACCCGCCGAACAGGTCGACGTTGCCGATCAACCCGAAGTCGGGCGGCGAGATGACGGCCTCGGGCACGTGGGGCACGACGATGCCCCACTGCTTCGGGTCGATGGTGGCCACGGCGTTGACTAGGATCGCGACCAGCGTGGTGATCACGATCGAGAGCAGGATGGCGCCGGGCGTCTTGCGGACGAACAGGATGATCATCAGCAGCAGCCCGAAGGAGAAGACGGCCACCGGCCAGCCCGTCAGCCGCCCGGTGGCGCCGAGCTGAAGGGGAGTGGCGCCGGTACCGGAGACGAACCCGGCGTCCACCAGGCCGATCAGCGTGATGAACATCCCGATGCCCACGCTGATGGCGTGTTTCAGCGCCAGCGGGATCGAGTCCATGATGAGCCTGCGGATGCCCGAGACCGCCAGCAGGATGATCACCAGACCTTCGAGCACGACCAGGCCCATCGCCTGCGCCCACGTCATGTGCGGCGCCGCCTGGTAGGCCACCACCGCGTTCAGCCCGAGGCCGGCCGCCACACCGAAGGGCGCGTTGCCGACGAAGGCCATCAGCAGCGTGCTGACCGCCGCCGCCAGCGCGGTCGCGGTGGTCAGCTGGCCGATGTCGAGCCGCGCGCCCGTGACGTCCCTGGCGCCGGCCAGGATGATCGGGTTGAGCAGGACGATGTAGGCCATCGCCATGAAGGTCGTGATCCCGCCGCGGATCTCGCGTCCGACCGTCGCCTCGCGGGCGGACAGTTCGAACAGCCGGTCGAGCACGATCATCCCCCTTACGCACGCAGGGGGATGATCGTTTTCCTACCCCGTTTCCCCTGCGGCTATCGCTGCTCGTGCTTGCCGCCGCCGACCAGGGCGACGAACTCGTCCAGCGTGATGTTGCCGTCGCCGTCCCGGTCGGCCGACGCGACGAACGCCTCGATCTCCTCGTCGGTGACCCCGTGGCCGCCCAGCGCCTGGTTCACCTGCCGGATCTCGCCCGCCGTGAGCACGCCGTCGTGGTCGGTGTCGAACTTCTCGAACTCGGCCTTGGCCGCCTCGCGCGCTTCGGACATGTGGGCCTTTTCCTCCGTGTTCAGTCGTGCTGTCGAGCATCCAACCTAGCGTGGCCGCGCCCTTGTCAGGCAGGGACCCCGACGATGTGCTCCGGCCGTACCGGAACCCTGGTCAGCGCGACGCCCGTGGCGTCACGGACGGCGGCCACGATGGCGGGCGTGGAGGAGAGCGTCGGCGGCTCGCCCGCGCCCCGCAGCCCGTACGGCGCGGCGGGGTCGGGGTTCTCCTTGATCGACGTCTGCATGGGCGGCATGTCGAGCACGGTCGGGATGAGGTAGTCGGTGAAGGACGGGTTCAGCACCTGGCCGTCGCGCACCTGGATCTCCTCCATGAGCGCCAGCCCCAGCCCCTGCGCCGAGCCGCCGTGGATCTGGCCCTCCAGCGCGACCGGGTTGAGGATCCTGCCGACGTCCTGCACGGCCGCCAGCTCCACGACCTTGACCAGGCCGAGCTCGACGTCCACGTCGACGACCGCGCGGTGCACGCACAGCGCGAGCTGGGTGTGGGAGTCGGCCTGTCCGGTGACCGGGTCCATGGGATAGGTGGGCCGGTGCCGGTACTCCCTGGTCTCCTCGATCGGCCCGTACTTCTCCAGCGCCTCGACGACCGGCAGCCCCTCGAACCGTGCCCGTACGGCCTCGCAGGCCGCCTTGACCGCGCCGCCCGTGACGTAGGACTGGCGCGAGGCCGACGACGATCCGGCCGAGCCGACCCGCGTGTCGGCCGTGGCCACCGTCACCCTGTCGACGCCGAGCTCGGTGCGGGCGATCTGGGCCTGGATCGTCACCAGGCCCTGTCCAACCTCGGCGGCCGCGGTGTGCACGGTCACGTGGGGCTCGCCGCCGATCAGCTCGACGCGCACCCTGGCGGTGGAGTAGTCGTCGAAGCCCTCCGAGAAGCAGATGTTCTTGATGCCGACGCCGTAGCCGACGCCCCGCCGTACCCCCTCGCCGTGGGTGGTCTGGGAGACGCCGCCCGGCAGGTCGCGCAGGTCGTCCGTGGCCGGGCCCGGCAGGGGCATGGCGGCCAGCTCGCGCAGCATCTCGGCCAGCGGCGCGGGCGAGTCGATGATCTGGCCCGTGGCCAGGGCGGAGCCCTGGGAGACGGCGTTGCGGACGCGGATCTCGACCGGGTCGAGGCCGCAGGCGGCGGCGAGCTTGTCCATCTGCGACTCGTAGGCGAAGCAGGCCTGCACCGCGCCGAAGCCGCGCATCGCGCCGCACGGCGGGTTGTTGGTGTAGACGCCGGTGGCCAGGATGTCGACGTTGGGCGCCTCGTAGGGGCCGACGCCGAGGGAGGCCGCGTTGCCGACGACGGCGGGGGAGGAGGAGCAGTAGGCGCCGCCGTCCAGGAGGATCTCGGCCTTGACGTAGACCAGCCTGCCGTCGCGGGTGGCGCCGTGCTCATATCGCAGCCAGGCGGGATGGCGGTGCACGTGGCCGAAGAACGACTCCTCACGCCCATAGACGATCTTGACGGGCCGGTTCAGGCGGAGCGCGAGCATGCAGGCGTGCACCTGCATCGACAGGTCCTCGCGGGCGCCGAACGCACCGCCGACGCCCGCCAGCGTCAGCCGTACCTTCTCCGGCGGCAGGCCGAGACAGGGCGCCAGCTGGTCGCGGTCGACGTGCAGCCACTGGGTGGCGATGTAGAGATCGACCCCGCCGTCCTCCGCCGGTACGGCCAGCCCCGACTCGGGTCCGAGGAAGGCCTGGTCCTGCATGCCCACCTCGTACTCGCCGGTGACGACGACCTCGGCCGTGAAGGTGTCGCCCACCTTGACCGGCTGCCTGCGGACGAACTCGGTGGCCAGCCGGGGGTCGGTGACCGCCTCCCGCACCTCGTAGTCGACGACGACGGCCGCCGCGGCCCTGCGCGCGGTCTCCGGATGATCGGCCGCCACGAGCGCCACCGGCTCGCCCTGGTAGCGGACCTGGTCGATGGCCAGGACCGGCTGGTCCTTGTGCTCCAGGCCGTAGAACTTCTCGCCGGGCACGTCCTCGTGCGTGAGCACCGCCAGCACCCCCGGCATGGCCAGCGCGGGGCCGATGTCGATCGACCTGATCCAGGCCGACGGGTGCGGGCTGCGCAGCGTCACGCCCCACACCATGTCGTCGAGCCACAGGTCGGAGGAGTAGGCGAACTCGCCCGTCACCTTGAGGACGGCGTCGGGGCGCCGGACGCTCTCGCCCACGCCCTGCCGCGTCGTGCTGGCCGTCTCCGTCATCTTCCGAGTACAGCACCCGGCGGAGGGAGGGCCTATGTGTGCGATGTGAAATCGCGGTAAGCCGTCCTTGGGCCGACTTGTATATTCCTCCAAGTGCGCATCAGGGACCTGCTCGCCGCCTCGGAACTCGGCCTCGTCCTGCTGGCGGGGGACGAGGACACCGAGTTCACCGCCGTGCACGTCACCGACCTGCCCGAGCCCGGCCGCTATCTGAGCGGCGGCGAGCTGGTGCTCACCGGCCTGATGTGGCGGCACGAGGCGGCCGACTCCGCCCGCTTCGTCGCGGCCCTGCGCGCCGCGGGGGTCGCCGCCCTCGGCGCGGGCCAGGCGTGGCTCGGCCACGTGCCCGACGACCTCGTGGCCGCCTGCGCGCAGGCGGGCATGCCGCTGCTGGAGATCCCGACCGCCGTGGCCTTCCGCGCCGTCGAAGAGGCGGCGGCGCCCCGGCTGTCGGGCGAGGTCAGGGCGGCGCTCGGCCGCCAGCGCAGGATCGTCGACGCCGTCGCCGAAGGCGCCGGCCTGGGCGAGCTGTTCGCGCTCACCGCCGCCGAGCTGGGCGTCACCGGCGCGGTGCTGTCCTCCACCGGCGAGATCGTCGTCGGCTCGTGCCCCGACCCGGTCCGGCTGGCCCGCGCCTACCTGTCGGCGTCCCGGCTGCCGTGCGCGGCGCACGGCCACACGCTCTTCGGCGTCGGCCGGGGGCATCGCGCCGCCGGCTGGGTGCTGGCCTGCGAGGGGGACCTGCTCGGCCGCGCCGACCTCGGCTTCGAGCTGGCCGCCTGCGTCGCGCTCGAACGCACCAGGATGGAGGAGGGCAGGCGGGTCGAGCGCCGCCTCGTCGAGCAGCTCGTCGGCGCCGCCTTGTCCGCCGAGGCCGATGCCGCCGAGCTCAACGCCCGGCTGCGCACGTGCGGGCTGGGGCCCGGCCAGCCGTACGCGGTGGTGACGGCGACCGCCCCGCGCCCCGGCGCCACCCGCGGCCCTGACCCGGCCACGCTGGGCGGGCAGGTGCTGGAGGAACTGCTCGGCCGGGACGTGGTGGCCGCGGCGGGCACCGACAGCGCCGTCGCCCTCGTCCCGCTGCCGGCCCCGGCCCCGGCCCCGGCCCCGGTCTCGGTCCCGGTCCCGGTCTCCGCGCTCGCCGACCGGCTGCGGGCGGGGCTCGGCGTGCTGTCGGCGCTGCGCGACACCCGGGTGTCGATCGGGGTGAGCGGCGCCCTCACCGGCGCCGCCTCGCTCAGGGGCGGGATCGAGGAGGCGGGCCACGCCCTGCGCATGGCCGCCGCACGCTCCGGCGGCGTCGTCACCAGCGACGAGATCTACACCCACGACCTGCTGCTGGCCACCGTGCCTGGCGACGTCCGGCGCTCGTTCACGCAGCGGCTGCTCGACCCGCTCGTCGACTACGACGCCAAGCACCAGTCGGAGCTGGTGCGCACCCTCGGCGCCTTCCTCGACACGGCGGGCTCGTGGAACGCCTGCGCCGAGCGGATGCACGTGCACGTCAACACGGTCCGCTACCGGATCAGGCGCGTCGAGGAGCTGACCGGCAGGGACCTGTCGACCATGGCCGACCGGGTGGACTTCTTCCTCGCCCTGCGGGCCCGCTGATCAGACCAGGCCGGCCTGGGGGAGCGCGGCACCCGCTCCCTGGGCCTCCCGCTCCTCGGCCACCTGGCGGCGGACCTCGTCCGTCTGCATGCTCTGGGAGAGCACGGCGGCCTCGCTCAGGTAGGCGCGCGCCCTGCGCTGGTCGCCGAGCAGCCGGTACGCCCTGGCCAGCGCGATCAGGCAGTCCATCTCGGTGCTCAGCAACCGCACGGTTCGGGCGGCCCTCAGCCCTGCCGACAGCGCCTCGACACCCGCTTCGACATCGCCCTTGTCCACCTTGACCAGGCCCAGCACGCCGAGAATGGCGCCCTCGTGGCCGAGATCGCCGACCCGACGCGCCATCGCCAGCGCGCTGGTCAGGCACTCCTCCGCCGCGGCGAACCTGCGCAGGCGGCCGTTGGCCTGGCCCGCCATGAGCAGGGCGTAGCGCTGGCCGACCTGCGAGCCGATCTCCGTGGCGATCTCCAGCTGCGCCATGGCGTGCCGCAGCGTCAGGTCGTGGCGGCCCACGTCCACGTAGGAGTTGGCCAGGTTGCCGAGCGCGCGCTGCTCGGCGAACCGGTCGCCGAGCCGCCTGGCCAGCCTGAGCTCCTCGTTCAGGTGGCGGACCGCCGCGTCGACCTGGCCCTGGTGGCCGAAGCCGCTGGCGATCCCGCCGTGGGCCTCCAGCGCCATCGCCTCGTCGCTCAGCCGCCTGGCGACCGCGAGGGCCCGCTGGCACAGCGAGATCATGTCCGCCAACCGGTAGGAGTGCCGCTGGAACCACCGCAGCGCGATGCTGAGCGCCGCCCCCAGACGGGCGATCCGCTCGTGCGGATCGTCCATGGCCTGCGCGGCCGCGGCCACCAGGTTGGGCTCCTCGGTGTTGAGCCAGTCGTGGGCCTCGTCGCGGTCGGCCAGCGGGTGCGGGCGCATGTCGACGGCCGGGATGTCGGCCTGCACCCGGTGCGGGTCCAGCAGGCGGGTGGCGTGCTCGACGGTGACGAGGTAGTAGCCCAGCACCCGCTCGAGGCACGCCGCGCGGTCGGTGACGGCGTGCTCGCCGGCGAACAGCCTGACCAGGTCGTGCATCTGGTAGTGCCACGCGCGGCCCCGCTCGAGCAGGTTGGCGTCGACCAGCCGGTCGAGGGCGCGCTCGGCGTCGGCGGGCGCCGCGTCGAGGAGCGCGGCGGCGACCCGGGTGCTCACGTCGGGCACCCGGATGAGGGCCAGCAGCACGAGCAGCCTGGCGGCCGTCCGGTCGGTGGGATGGTCGCTGTCGTGCAGGGCCTGCCAGCTGGCCGTCAGCCCCGACCGGACGGCCAGGTCGCCGGCCTCCAGCTCGTGGAGCCTGCGCTGCTCGTCGGCCAGGCGGTCGACCAGCATGCCGACCGTCCAGTCGGGACGGCTGGCCAGCCGGGCGCCGGCGATGCGCAGCGCCAGCGGGAGCCCGTCGCACAGCCGTACCAGCCGGGTGGTCGCCGCGGGGTCGGCGGAGGTACGGCCGGCCTCGGTCAGCCTGGCCAGCATGGTGACGGCCTCGGCGTCCTGGAGGGTTCCCAGGCGTACCTGGACGCAGTCGTCGGCGGGTGTCAGCGTCTCCCTGCTGGTCACCAGCACCGAGCAGCCGGCGGGAACCGACAGCAGCGGCCGTACCTGGGCGAGGTTGGCAGCGTCGTCGAGCAGCACCAGGATCCGCCGGTCGCTGAGGAGGTCGCGCCACAGCGCCGCGGCCTCGTCGAGGTCCAGCGGCACCCGTTCAGGCGCGGTGCCGAGCGCTCTGAGCAGCCGGCCCAGCGCCTGGGAGGGGGTCAGCCGTTTGACGCCCGGAGTGCCTCCGCGCAGGTTGACGTAGAGGTGCCCGTCGGGGAAGCGGTGACCGACGGCGTGCGCCACCCGGACGGCCAGCGCCGACTTGCCGGCGCCCGGCGGCCCCGAGATCGCCACGACCGGCGCGGGCGGCGCCTCGTCCCAGGGCGCGAGGTGCGAGCGGATCCTGAGCTGCTCGGTGGTGCGGCCGACGAAACCGAGCAGGTCGCGGGGGAGCTGGCGCGGGACCGCGACGACGGCCTGGGCGGGTGGCGCGGTCTGCCCGCGCAGGATCACGTCGCGATAGGCGCGCAGTCGCTCGCCGGGATCGACGCCCAGCTCCTCGGCCAGCACGCGCTCGCCCTCCCTGAAGACCTCCAGCGCCTCGGCCTGGCGCCCGCCCAGGTGCAGCGCCCGCATCAGCGACTCGCGCGGCCCCTCACGCAGCGGATGCTCGGCCACCAGCGCCATCAGCGCGGGCAGGATCTCCTGGTGCCTGCCGAGCTCGACCATGACCTCGGCCCTGCGTTCCATGGCGGTGACGCGCAGCTCGTCGAGGTGCTGCCGGCGCCCCTCGGCGAACGGCCCCGGCACGCCGGGCAGCGCGGGCCCGCGCCACAACTCCAGCGCCAGGTCCAGGCTGCGCAGGCAGCCGCGCAGGTCGCCTTCCGCGCGCCGGCGCGCCGCCCCGTCGAGATGGCCGGCGAAGGCCACGCAGTCGACGTGGAGGGGATCGACGCGTAAGGAATAGCCGCCGGGGACGCCGACGAGTATCCTCGGCTCCTCACGGGAGCCGCGACCGGGTTCGAGCACGCTGCGCAGCCCGGCGACGTAGGTGTAGACGCTCTGCTCGGCGCTCTTCGGCGGGTCCTCGCCCCAGAGCCCGTCGATGAGGTGCTCCTTCAGCACCACCTCGCCGGCAGAGCAGGCGAGGATGGCCGCGATCGCCTGCTGACGCGGCGCGCCCAGCGAGACCTCGCGTCCATGAAGCCGTCCGAGCATCGGGCCCAGGAGAGCGATGAACACACGAGCCTCCGGATTCGCCGCGGGGGATGGTGAAACGGCAACCACATTCAGGAACGCAGACGATCGAAGATCGATATGGCCTGTAGTTGAAATGTAGACGGGTTGGTTACGCTGTTAATCCCCCATGGGAATGCCGAAGCCCCCGAATTGTGGCGATTCGAGGGCTTGACCGCGGCACTTTCCAGCAAGGACTGAAGGGCACTAGCAGCAGAGGTAGTCGTAGCTCGGTCCCTTAGGCGACACCTCGGCACCTGCGGTCGTACCATGTCCTCCAACCGTGGCAATTGCCGCGACGAGGACAGTGAGTGCGGACATGACAAGTCGCTTGCGCATGGGGGGTTCTCCCTCGCTCAGGTGGTGCTTGAAGTACATCATCCCAGGGAGACGTTGCCGTGACCACATCTGATCTGGTCGGACTCCGCATCAAGACGGTCCGCCGCCAGCGTGGCCTGTCACAGGCCCAGCTCGCCCACCCTGAACTGTCGGACAGCTACGTCTCTCTGATCGAGAGTGGAAAGCGCACGCCAACCCCCGCGGTACTTGAGCTCCTGGCCCAGAAGCTCGACTGTTCGCTCAGCTACCTCGTCAACGGCGTGACCGCCGAGCAGCTGAACGATCTCGAACTCGGCCTGGGTTACGCGCGGCTCGCACTGGAGAACGGCGAGGTTCACGAGGCCCGGACCAGGTTCGCCGAGCTCGTTGCGGACAACAACCTGACGGGTCTGACCGCCCTTCGTCAAGAGGCGGAGTACGGCCTGGCGCTCGCGACCGAGGCGACCGGCGACATCGCCGAGGCCATCAGGATCCTCAAGCGGCTCGACGGCGAGGAGCTCAGCGCCGAGCGCCACGTGGAGATCGCGCTGGCACTGTGCCGGTGCTACCGCGACAAGGGCGAGCTGGTCGCCGCCGTGGCGGTCGGCGAGCGCGTCCTCGCCGGCGCGGTGCGGCCCACCTGGACCGACGGCCTGGTCGAGCTGGGCGCGACGCTGCTGTCGGTCTACTGGGTCCGCGGCGACCTGCTGCGCGCCCGCCAGTTCTCCGCCGAGCTGCTGGCCGCCGCCGAGCTTCTCGGCACCCCGCGCGCGGCCGTCGCGGCCAGCTGGAACGCCGCCAGGGTCGCCGAGTCCATCGGCCGGGCGGAGGAGGCTCTGAGCCTGATCGAGCGCGCCTACGCCATCCAGTCGGAGACCGCCACGGCCCCGCGCAACCTGGCCAGGCTCCGCGGCGCCGTGGCGGGCCACCGCGCCAGGCTGCAGCCCCACGACACCGACAAGCTCAGGGAGCTGTTCAGCCAGACCGCCAAGGAGATCGCCGAGACCTCGGCGGGCGTGACCGACCAGGCCATCGCCGAGCTCCAGCTCGCCACGGTGGAGCTGACCGCCGGCAACCCCGAGCGCGCGGCCGAGCACGCCAGGGCGGCCGAGGAACTGCTGGCCGACCAGACGCCCGAGATGGACGCGCACATGCGGATGGTCCTCGCCAGGGCCCAGGGTGCCATGGGCGACAGGGAGGCGGCGCTGGCCAGCGCGCGCGAGGCGGTGCGGTTCATGGACCGGGCCTCCACTTCGCGCCAGGCGGCCACCAAGTGGTACGCGGCAGCGGAGACCCTGGAGGCGCTCGGTGACGACGAGGGCACGGTCGAGGCCTACCACCGGGCGCTGGCCTGCGTGGGGTTGTAGCGACGTCACCACCGGGCAGGGTGGTGGGTAGCCTTGGGGATGCCATGAAGAGATCCCCGCTGCCGGCCCTCACCGCCCTGCTCGCCGTCCTGGTCGGCGCCGTCCTGACGGCGCCCCCCGCGCTGGCCCACGACGCGCTGAAGAGCAGCACGCCGAAGAAGAACGCCACCGTCGCGACCCTCGAACAGGTCGAGCTGGAGTTCACCAGTACCCCGAAGCTCCCGTTCGTCATCGTGCGCGCCGACGACGGCGCCGAGATGCAGGCGGGCAAGCCGGAGATCGACGGCAAGGTGGTGCGGCAGCGGCTCAAGGGCGTACTGCCCGACGGCGGCTACACGATCGCCTTCAGGGTGGTCTCCTCCGACGGTCACCCCATCGAGGGCGAGATCCCGTTCGCGGTGAAGGGCGCGCCGCGGCCCGAACCGACCGGGCAGCCGGCCTCCGCCGTACCGCAGAGCGCGTCACCCGGCCAGAGCGCCCCCGCGACCGCGCCCGCCGCGCAGTCCGCCCCCGCGACCGCCGCGCAGAGCGCCCCCGCGGTCACGCCCGCCGCGCAGTCCGCCGCGCCGCAGCCCGTCGCCGGACAGACGTCGCAGGCCGCGACCGGCTTCCCCGTCTGGCTCGTCATCGTCATCGGCGGGCTGGTCGGCATCGGCATCGGCTTCCTGCTGAGCGCCCGGAAGAAGAAGCCGTGACCAGGACCGCGCGGCTCGCGCTCGCGCTGGCAGGGGCCGCGCTCCTCGCCCTGGTCATCGCCATGGTCGCGGGAGGAGCGGCGTTCCCGCGCATCATCCCCGGCCTGCCGGACGAGGGCACGCTGACCCGGTGGGGCCTGCCCATCGCCAAGCTGGTGATGGACGTCGCGGGCGTCCTGACCGTCGGCCTGCTGCTGGCCGCCACCTTCTTCCTGCCCAGCGACAAGGGCATGCTGGGCAAGAGCGCGCTGAGCTACGTCCAGGCGGCGTCGTGGACGGCGCTGGTCTGGGCCGGCGCGGGCGTCGTCACCATGGTGTTCACGCTGTCGGAGCAGCTCGGCCTGCCCGTCGCCGACGTGCTCTCCGGCAACGAGCTGACCAGCTTCGCCAGCCAGGTCGGCCAGGGCATCGCGCTCACCCTCGTGGTGCTGTTCGGCGTGGCCATCGCGATGTTCTCCCGCGGGGCGATCACCGCGGGAGCGTCGGCGGGCCTGCTGGCGCTGGCGGTGGTGACGCTGCTGCCGCCCGCGCTGACCACCCACGCCTCCTCCTCGCCCAACCACGGGCTCGCCACCACCGGCGTCGCCGCCCACCTGGTGTCGCTGGCCCTGTGGGTGGGCGGGCTCACCATCCTGCTCGCCCACGGGCTGCGCAGGCAGCCGCAGCTCGAGGTCGCCGCCAACCGCTTCTCCCGGATGGCGCTGTGGTGCTACATCGGCGTCGGGCTGTCCGGCCTCTTCAGCGTCCTGGCCCGGCTGACCGCGATCAGCGACCTGTGGACCTCGGCCTACGGCGTGCTGCTCGTGGCCAAGACCGCCGCGTTCGTCGTGCTCGGCTACATCGGCTGGTGGCACCGCCAGCGCACGATGGCCCAGCTCGGCAAGGGCAGGCCAGGGGCGTTCACCCGGCTGGCCGCCGGCGAGCTGGTGCTCATGTTCGCCACCATCGGCCTGGCCGTCGCGCTGGCCCGCACCACACCGCCCGACGTCGCGCTGCCGGCTGACCGCGCCTTCGAACTGCTCGGCTTCCCGATGCCGCCGGAGATCACGCTCGCCACCCTGGCCTCGCTGTGGTGGCTCGACCTGTTCTTCGCCCTGCTCGCCGCCGCCCTCGGCGGCCTGTACGCCGCCGGCGTCGTACGGCTGCGCCGCCGCGGCGACGCGTGGTCGGCGGGCCGTACCGCCGCCTGGTTCGTCGGCGTGGCGATCCTCGTCCTCGCCACGCAGAGCGGCCTGGCCCGCTACGCCAAGGTGCTGTTCAGCGTCCACATGATCGAGCACATGACGCTCGCGATGCTCGTGCCGATCTTCCTGGTGCTCGGCGCGCCCGTCACGCTGGCGCTGCGCGCGCTCAAGCCCGCCGCCCGCCGCGGCGACAGGGGTCCGCGCGAGTGGCTGACCGTGATCCTGCACAGCAGGTTCGTCCGCGTCGTGTCCCACCCGGTGGTCGCCACCTCCATCTTCATCGCCTCGACCTACGCGCTCTACTTCACCCCGCTGTTCGCGGCGGCGATGGAGGAGCACCTCGGGCACATCACGATGACGCTCCACTTCCTGCTGAGCGGGTCGCTGTTCTTCTGGGTGATCATCGGCGTCGACCCGGCGCCGCACAAGCTGCCGCACGTCGGCCGCCTGCTGACACTGTTCGTCACCATGCCCTTCCACGCCTTCTTCGGCATCGCGCTGATGATGATGGGCACCGTCGTCGCCGCCGACTGGTACGAGCAGCTCGGCCGTACGTGGGGACTGTCGGCGCTGCAGGACCAGGAGAACGGCGGCGCGATCGCCTGGGGCTTCGGCGAGATCCCCACCCTGATCGTGCTGCTCGCGCTGGCCTTCCAGTGGTACAGCGACGACGAGAGGAAGGCACGCAGGGCCGACCGGCGAGCCGACGCGCTGGCCGCCCGCACCGGCGGCACCGGCGACGCCGAGCTCGACTCCTACAACGACTACCTGGCCAAGCTGAACCGCCGCGACCAGGCCCAGTAGCCCTGCGGCTACGGCCTTCTATCTTCGGTCCACGCGCCTTCGAACCGCCCGGTAGCCTTGCGGGCGGGGGAGACGGGCATCACCTTGGTGCGCCGTGTGTCCTGGCCATCGCGGGGGCGCCAGACCATGGCTCGGGGGGCGTCCGCTGTGTGCTCAGGAAGGCGAGTGCGGACTTGGTGGATGAGACGCGCATGCGCGGGGGGCGGAGCCTGGCCGAGGCTCTTCAGGAGTATCTGACCGACTGGTCGCAGCGCACCGGCATCGCGGTGGAGGTGTGGGCGCTCCCGCACGGCGACGTCCCTGCGACGATCGCCCGAGGCGTGCTCGCCGTGGTCGAGGAGGCGCTGCTCAACGTCGAGCTGCACAGCCGCGCCGGGCTGGTCTCCGTGGCCGTCACCACGGGGCGGCGCGGGTTACGGCTGACGGTGAGCGACAACGGCGCCGGCTTCGGCATGCCGGACGAGCGCAGGGGGATCAGCCGTATGCGCGTGCTGATGTCCGAGCTCGGCGGCACCCTGTCGGTCAACAGCGTGCAGGGCGAGGGCACGACCGTCACGGGCGCCGTGCCCCGCCGGCGCTGATCCGGTACGGCACGCGGCAGCCGTACCGGACGATCCCGCAGCCGGGCAGCCGGGCAGCCGGGCAGCCGGGCAGCCGGGCGGCTGGGAGGGCAGGCAGGCTGGCGGCGCGGCGGCGGCCGCCGGGCTCACGGGAGGGTGAGGATCTCGCTGCCGGTGTCGGTGACCAGGATCGTGTGCTCGAACTGCGCGGTGCGCTTGCGGTCCTTGGTGACGGCGGTCCACTTGTCGGGCCAGATCTCGTAGTCGATCGTGCCGAGCGTCAGCATCGGCTCGATCGTGAACGTCATGCCAGGCACCAGCTCCACCTGGAGCGACGGGTCGTCGTAGTGGGGGACCATCAGCCCGGAGTGGAACGTCGTGCCGATGCCGTGGCCGGTGAAGTCGCGCACGACGCCGTAGCCGAACCGCTTGGCGTAGGCCTCGATGACGCGGCCCACGACGTTGAGCTGCCGCCCGGGGGCGACCGCCTTGATCGCGCGCGTCGTCGCCTCGCGGGTGCGCTCGACCAGCAGGCGCGACTCCTCGTCGACGTCGCCGACCAGGAACGTGGCGTCGGTGTCGCCGTGGACGCCGCCGATGTAGGCGGTGATGTCGACGTTGACGATGTCGCCGTCGCGCAACACCGTGTCGTCGGGGATGCCGTGGCAGATGACCTCGTTGATCGACGTGCACAGCGACTTGGGGTAGCCGCGGTAGCCGAGCGTGCTCGGATAGGCGTTGTGGTCCAGCAGGAACTCGTGGCCGATCCGGTCGAGCTCGTCGGTGGTGACGCCGGGGGCGACGTGCTTGCCGACCTCTTCGAGGGCCTGCGCGGCGATCCGTCCGGCGACGCGCATCCGCTCGATGATCTCCGGCGTCTTGACGTCGGCCTCTCCCGTCTTCGGATGCTTCCTGCCGACGTACTCCGGCCGCTGGATGTGGGCGGGAACCTTGCGCATGGGCGAGATCCGCCCGGGCTGGAGCAGTGTGGTCATGAAACCGAGTTTACGGGGCACAATTCACCCCGTGAGCGAAGGTCAGTGGTGGTTCTGCCTCAAGCACATGCGCGTCGAGCCCGACCAGGGCTGCCCGAACAAGGACCGCATGGGCCCCTACGCCTCCGAGCAGGAGGCGGCAGGCGCGCTGCAGCGCGCCGCGGAACGCAACAAGGCATGGGACGAGCAGGACGCGGACGACGACGACTAGACCACCGCGTACGCCCTGACGGGGAAGGTCCCCAGACCGGCGATCATCGGCGGTGCCGCGTGGAAGCGGAACCCGCTGTCGGGCAGCCCGGCCAGTCCGGTCAGATGCTCGACCAGCGGGATGCCCGCGGCGAGGAGCAGCGTGTGCGCCGGGCGCTCCCCCCGGGGCGGGGTGTCGTCGATGTTGAGCGAGTCGATGCCGACCAGCGCCGGGCCCTGCTCGGCCAGCCACGCCGCGGCCTCGGCCGTCAGGTACGGGTGGCCCTGCACGTAGGCCTGCGTGCCGAAGTGCCGGTCCCACCCGGTGTGCAGGAGGACCGCCTTGCCGCGCACGTCGAGGCCGTCGAGCAGGTCCATGCCCACGCTCGGCCGGTCCACGGCGCGTACCACCAGGCCGGGCAGGTCGGCCAGCCGGTCCACCGGCACCTGTGACAGGTCCGTCCCGTCGGCGTAGCGGTGGTGCGGCGTGTCCAGGTACGTGCCCGTGTTGCACGCCATGGTGATGGTCCCGAGGTGGAACTCCGTGCCGGGGGCGTAGACCTCGCGGGATGCCTCCCGGGTCAGATGGGAGCCGAGGACGGGCCCCGGGATGCCGGGATAGGTGACCATGCCCTCGGTGATCCGGTGGCTCAGTTCGACGATCATGCGTGCTCCATGCGGCTCATTCTGCTGACGACCTTTCCTACAGGGCAAATTACGAAATCTACAGTTACCCGTAAGCTGAGCTAATGGAGATCGATCCGAGGCGGCTGCGCGTCCTGCGGGAGGTCGCCAGGCGGGGCGGGCTGCGCATGCTGGCCGTACGGCATCCGCGGATCACGCCCGTGATGCCCGAGCTCGCGCTGCTCGACGTGCCGGAGGGGTTCGTCAGGGTGAGCCGGATCGCCGAGGTGGGCGCGCGCAGGATCGAGGCCGTCACCCGCCTCAGCCGCACGCGCTCGGTCGCGCCCGACCCGGTGCAGGCCGTCGTGATCGCGGCGATCGAGGAGGCGCTAGTCGGCCACCTGCGGGCCGCTGACCCGCTCCAGCAGCCGGGCGAGCCGGTCCTTTAGCCGCGGACGCTGCGGCAGTTCGCCGGCGGCCGTGCTGACGAGATGCTGCGCGCCGTCGAAACTGACCGGACCGCCGGACGGGATCGCCAGCGCGTCGTGCGCCAGTCCCGCCAGCTCCGAGTCGCCGCACCCCAGCGCGAGGATCGTGGCACCCGTGCGCCTGGCGTCGTCGACCCGCTCCAGCAGCGGCACCGGCGCCTGCCGTTCGGCCACCACGAACAGCGTCTCCCCCCTGCCCGCCCGCTCGATCCGGTCGAGACCGACCCGCAGGTGGGGCGGGGCCTGCTGTGGCGGCTGCCACCGCACCAGCGTGGGCGCCAGCTGCGGCAGCCCGGCCAGCCTCGCCTCGTCGCCGAGATGGGCGGTGAGGTGCCACGGCTCGTCGTCGGGCGTGCCGACCAGGAGCAGGCCGCCAGGGGAGCGGGTGGCTCTCAGCGCCGTGCCCAGCTCTCGTGTGCGCTCCAGCCAGCCGGTCTCGGCCAGAACCTCGCGGAGAAGAGCCACCGAGCCTGCGTCCATCCGTCCATGGTGCCTGACCTGTGACGTTCCCGCGCCCGTTTCCGCGCCGGGGGCCTGGGTTCCACACACGAACCCCGCTGCTGGCATCATCGGCGATATGACTGACCTTCCTGAAGTGAGCGGGTTGACGATCGGCATCCTGGGCGGCACCGGCGACCAGGGCAAGGGCCTGGCCCGCAGGTTCGCCCTCGCCGGGCACCCCGTGCTCATCGGCTCGCGCAGCGCGGGGCGCGCCCACGAGGCGGCCGGGTCCATCGGCAACGGGGCGAGGGGAGCGGAGAACGCCGAGGTGGCCGCCGAGGCCGACATCGTGATCGTCGCCGTGCCGTGGGACGGCCACAAGGCGACGCTGGAATCCCTCCGCGCCCCCCTGTCCGGAAAGATCGTGATCGACTGCGTCAACCCGCTGGGCTTCGACAAGCAGGGCGCTTACGCGCTGCCGGTCGAGGAGGGCTCGGCCGCCCAGCAGGCCGCCGCCGTCCTGCCGGACAGCCGCGTCGTCGCCGCCTTCCACCACGTGTCGGCCATGCTGCTGCTCGACCCGGCCGTCGAGAAGATCGACCTCGACGTGCTGGTCCTCGGCGACGACCGCGAGGCCACCGACACCGTGCAGGCCCTCGCCGCGCAGATCCCCGGAGCTCGCGGCGTGTACGGCGGGCGGCTGCGCAACGCCCACCAGGTCGAGGCGCTGACGGCCAACCTGATCTCGATCAACCGGCGCTACAAGGCCCACGCGGGCATCCGCATCACCGACGTCTGAGCCCGCACCCCGGCCCGACCGGCGTCGGCCCCTCCCGTGCGGACCGCGCGACGCGGGAGGGGCCCGACCGTCGCCCG
The DNA here is from genome assembly GCF_040610675.1 of Nonomuraea sp. NPDC003804. NCBI lineage: Bacteria > Bacillati > Actinomycetota > Actinomycetes > Streptosporangiales > Streptosporangiaceae > Nonomuraea > Nonomuraea sp. NPDC003804. The sequence continues at coordinate 50,851 of NZ_JBEXMT010000018.1, read as the reverse complement.
ACGTCAGACCCGACCCGCCTCGCGCACCGCGGCCTCCACCCGCGCCGGATGCCGGTGCCTGACCGGAGTGAGCACCCCCACGAGCGCGATCACGACGACGGCGCCCCCCGCCACCAGCGCGACCAGCGGAGTGCCGTGCCGCGAAGCCGCCAGCGTGAGCAAACCGGCGCCGATCGGTCCCAGCGCGAAATGGATCGTCCAGAAGGCCGAGGTGACCCGGCCGAGCAGATGGTCGGGTGTGATCTCCTGGCGCAGCGACTGCGAGGAGATGCCGCCGATGGACTGGCTGAGGACGAACCCCGCCATGACCGCCGCGACCCCCGGTACGGCAGGGCCCAGCCCGGCGCAGGCGATCGCCACACCCGACAGGGCGATCGCGGTGATCCAGGTCGGGCCGAAGCCGAGCCGTCCCCGCACCCTGGCCACCGCCGCCGACCCCAGCAGCGCGCCGACGGCGCCGCAGGTGAGCACGACTCCGACGGCGTCGTCATTCTGGCCGAGATCGTTCTTCAGGTAGTAGATGACGATGTCGTCGAGCCCCGCCGTGAGGAAGATGTAGAACGTCAGCAGTATCGTCAGCCAGCGCAGCACCGGCTGGCGCCACAGGAACCTGGCCCCTTCGAGGAAGCCGCCGCGCCCGGCGGCGGTCGGCGCCTCGGCCGGGCGCAGCCGTACCAGGCACAGGCCGAGCGCCGAGACGGCGAAGCTCGCCGCGTCGACGCCGAGCGCCACGGTCGGGCCGAACCGCTGGGAGGCGAGCCCGGCCAGCGCGGGACCGCCGACGCTGGCCGCGGCGTAGACCGCGTACAGGTGGCCGTTGGCACGCATCAGCTGGTCCTTTCCGACCAGTCGCGGCACCACCGTCACGTAGGTGACCTGGAAGACCATCCCCAGCGCCGCGCCCGCCGGCACGACCACGTACAGCAGCCAGATCTGCGGCTCGACGATCCAGACCAGCGGGATGAGCGCGTAGAGCGCGGCCCGCGCGACGTCACAGCCGATCAACAGCCGTCGCCGGTCCAGCCGGTCGGCGGCCAGCCCGGCGAACGCCCCCGCGGCCAGGGAGGCCACCCCGGACAACGCGGTCATCATGCCCATCTGGACCACCGAACCGGTCTCCCGCAGCACCAGCAGCGGGATGGCGATCGTGGAGAAGGAGTCACCCGCCACCGACAGCGCCTGGATCGCCAGAAAGATGGAGAAGTTCCTGTTGCGCCACAACGACACGCGGCAGGCCTTTCGTTCGGACCGAGATCTCGGCCCTAAGGGTCACCACACCCGCCTGCCCCACGTCCAACCGTTTTCCGGGCCGCTCCCGGGCCGCTTCCGGGCCGCTCCCGGGCCGCTTCCGGGCCGCTTCCCGGTCGGACGGTCGCGGAGCGTCTGCCCTGTCGCTGGTCCCGGCTCCGGCCGGCCCAGCCACGGGCACGCCGGCCGGAGCTCACGGGCGCGACCGGGGGGACAGGCGTGCCGGTCCGCGGCGGCGGCCGCCGGTCAGAGCCAGCCCGCGTCCTCCGCGATCCTGATCGCGTCGATCTTGTTCCTGGCGCCCGTCTTGGTGATCGCCCCGGTCAGATAGTTGCGCACGGTCCCCGCCGACAGGTGCAGCCGCGAGGCGATCTCCTCCGCCGTCGCCCCCCGGGCCGCCTCCGCCAGGACCGTGCGCTCCCGCGGGGTGAGCGGGCTCTCGCCGTACTCCATGGCCGAGGACACCAGGTCGGCGTCGAGCACCCGCAGCCCCGCCGCGGTCCTGCGGATGGCCTCGGCGAGCCGGTCGCCCGGGGCGTCCTTCACCAGGAACGCCTCGATGCCCGACTCCAGCGCCCGCCGTACCTGGCCGGGCTGGCCCATCGCCGTCAGCACCAGGATCCGGCAGGACGGCAGCCGCGTGCGCAGGGTGGCGGCGGCGGTGATGCCGTCGACCACGGGCAGGTCGATGTCCACGATCGCCACGTCGGGCCGGACCCGCAGCGCCTCCGGCACGATCTCGTCGCCCCTGGTCACCTCGGCGACGACCTCGATGTCCGGTTCGAGGCGGAGGAGCGCGGTCAGGGCGGCCCTGATCATGTGCATGTCCTCGGCGAGCAGCACCCTGATCACGCGGGAACCTCCATGGTGAGGCGGAAGCCGTTCGCTTCCGTCGGCTCGGCGGTGACGGTGCCGCCCGCCTGGCTCGCCCGCTCGCTCAGGCCGGTCAGCCCGTTGCCCCTGGACATCGGGGAGCCGGGGGCGCCGTCGTTGACCACTTCCAGGCGTGCCGTGCCCGCCCTGACGGAGGTGCTGATCGAGCAGGTGGTCGCGCGGCTGTGCCGCAGGATGTTCGTGACGCCTTCGCGCACCCCCCAGGCCAGCGCCTCCTCCGAGGGACGGGGCAGCGCCGCGGCGGCCAGGTTGACCTGGCAGTCGACGCCCGAGGCGGCCAGCAGCGCCGTCGCCCGCTCGACCTCGCCGGACAGCGACATCTGCCGGAAGCCGCGCGCGACGTGCCGTACGTCCTGGACGGCCTCGCGGGCCACCTGCACCAGCTCGCCGACCTCGGTCCTGGCGGCGAGCGGGTCGCGCTCGACGAGCCTGGCGGCCAGATCGCCCTTCAGCGCGATCGCGGTGAGGCTGCGGCCGAGACCGTCGTGCAGGTCGCGGGAGATCCGCAGGCGCTCCTTGAGCACGGCCGCCTCGGCCAGCTCCGCCTTGGCCTGGTCCAGTTCCTTGGCCATCAGGGCGCTCCGGACCAGCGCGTAGATCATGACGCCGGTGCTGAAGACGGTGACGGCGTAGAAGAACGTCAGCGCCAGGTGCCCGCTGGTCGCCACGTAGATCTGCCAGCCCTGGAACGCCGTGGCCAGCCCCACCAGCGGCCAGGCGGCGCGCGGCGGCAGCAGGATCAGCAGCGATCCGGCCAGCAGCGGCGAGACGACGGCGGACCAGCCGTACGGGAGGACGAAGTCGGTCAGGTAGGTCGCGGCGGTCTGCATGACGAGGGTCAGCGGGAACAGCGGCGGCCGCCGGCCGCGCAGGCCCGCCCGCACGTGCAGGTAGTGGGTGACCCCGATGCACCCGCCCGCCGCCATGGCCCACAGGCTCATGGGCACCGTGACGATGACGAGATAGGCCGACCAGAGATAGAGCACGACGGCCATCACCGTGTAGCAGGCGGAGATCGTGGTGATCACGATGATCGCGAGGCGGCGGGCGGATTCTGATGTCATGGCGCGACCAATTATGACTTCCTGGGTTCCCATCGGAACCACAGGCGGACCGAGACCAGCGCGACGACCGCCCACACCGCCAGGTTCAGCAGCGGCAGGAGCAGATCCCCTTCTCCCGTGTAGGCGGCCCGCGCGCCCACCACGAGGCCGCCGGTGGGCAGCAGGTCCAGGACGGTGCCCACCCACGCGGGCAGCAGCTTGACGACCGGCCCGAAACCGCCCGCGCCCACGCCCGCCAGCATGAACCACGGCATGGACATGACCGCCGCCACCTCCGCCCGGGAGATCACCGCCGTCCAGGCCGCGCCGAGCAGTGACAGCACCGAAACGCCCGCCACCAGGAACAGCACCAGCGCCAGCGGGTTGCGCGGGAGCGGCAGGCCCGCGACGGCGTAGAGCACCCCGCACACCACGAAGGCGAGCAGCACGGTCTGCGCGGAGATGTTGACCAGCTCGCCGCCGATGATCTCACGGTCGTGCAGGCCCGTGGCGCGCATCCGCTTGAGGACCAGCTGGTCCCTGCGCGCGGTCAGCGTGACCGCCGCCTGCATGAACGCGGCCACCGTCAGCACCATGGCCAGCACGCCGAGATGCGTGTCCAGCACGACGCCCGGCACGCCCGGCCGCACCTTCGCCATCATGAACGGCAGACCGATGCCGAGCCCCAGCGACAACGCCACCGAGGTCGACAACGCCACCTTGTCCCGCCAGTACAGCCGCCCGCCGAACCGGGCCACCGCCACGAACTCACGCATGGTCGATCCCTTCGAGAAACAGGTCTTCGAGCGACGCCGTCCGCACCTCGATGCCGCGCAACCGCAGGCCCTTGGCCGCCGCCCAGCTCAGCAGCTCCTGCGCGGCCAGATCCGGATCCTCCGCCCTGCACGTCGCCACGCCGCCCTCCATCGTCACCGGCAGCGGCAGATCGCCCGGCGAGATGCCGGGAGGCAGCTCGAAGGAGACCCGTCCGGCCTGCGCGGCCAGCGTCTCCGCCATGCCGCCGGCGGCGACGATCTCGCCCCGATCCATGATCGCCATACGGCTCGCGAGGCGCTGCGCCTCGTCCAGGTAGTGGGTGGTCAGCAGGATGGTGGTGCCAGAGGCGGCGAGGTCGCGGACGACCTCCCAGGTGTTGCGCCGCGCCTCGGGATCCATCCCGGTGGTCGGCTCGTCCAGGAACAGCACGTCGGGACGGCCCAGCAGGGCCAGCGCCAGATCGAGCCTGCGCTTCTCGCCGCCCGACAGCTGCCGCACCTTCGTCGCCGACCGGTCCAGCAGGCCCGCCAGCTCCAGGGCCTCCCGCGTCGGCCGGGCCCAGGGGGTGAAGTCGCGCCACGAGTCGACGGTCTGGGCCACTGTGAGGTCAGGGAAGAACCCCGCCTCCTGCAGCATGATGCCGGTGCGGCGGCGCACCCCTCTCCGGTCCTTGCCGGGATCGAGGCCGAGCACCCGCACCTCGCCCGCGTCGGCGCGCTGGAAGCCCGCCAGAACCTCGATCGTGGTCGTCTTGCCCGCGCCGTTCCTGCCGAGGAGCGCGAAGATCTCGCCCGGGACGGCCTCGAAGGAGATGCCCTTCACCGCCTGGAAGTCTCCGTAGCTCTTGGTGAGCCCGTTCACCTGGATCATGGGTCTGATTCTTCGGGCCGCGCTCGATGGCGGGCAGTGAAGAATTCATGTCTTGTCACGCTTTCCGGCGCCGATGCTCCGGCGGAGGAGCCGCAGACACGCCACGGGCCATCCCGCCTCGGTCGCCCGCCCCCGGTCGCCCGCCCTCCGGTCGCCCGCGGTCTTTCTGCGACGGGTCCCTGGAACTCGCCCACGGCCGCGAGCGCGCGGGCCGGGTCAGACGATCAGCGTGTGGCGGGAGGCGGTGTGGCGGGCTCCGTCGTAGGCGTCCCACGCCTTCACGAGCGCGTCGACCGCCGCCGTCAGCTCCTCCTTCGGGAACAGGAAGTGCAGCCGCATGTGGTCGGCATGCGCGCCCGCCGGGTCGAACGACCGGCCGGGCGGGATCGCCACCCCGTGCCGCAGCGCCACCTGGGCGAAGGTGTCGGCGTCGCCACGGGGCAGGCGGACCCAGATCGTCTGCCCGCCGAGTGCCGGGGCGAACTCCCACGACGGCAGCTTGGCCCGCAGCTCGCCCAGAAGGTGGTCGTGCTGCGCGCGCAGCACCGCGACGCGCGCCTGCCGTACCTCGTCGAGCCTGCGCAGCACCGCGACCGCCGCCAGCTGGGACAGCACGTCGCCCCCGAGGTCGTGGATGGCGCGGAGCCTGGCCAGCCGGGCGGCCAGCGGGGCGGCGGCGCGGATCCAGCCGACGCGCAGCCCGCCCCACACGAGCTTGCTCAGTGACGCGATGGTGACGACCTGCTCGCCCGGGGTGAAGGCGGCGAGCGGGGGCGGGGTGTCGCCCGCGAAGCACAGCTCGGCGCAGACCTCGTCGTCGATGAGCGGGACGTCGTGCGCCGCGGCCGAGGCGGCCAGCCTTCCGCGCTCCGCCGTATCCATGATCGCGCCGGTGGGGTTGCTGGCCGTGGGCGTGACGTAGATCAGGGCGGGCCGGCCGCCCGCGTCGACGCCCGCCCGGACGACCGCGGCGGCGTGCCGGAACACCTCCAGCGCGCCCGGATAGGTGGGCGTCTCGGTCTGGACGGTGTCACCGGGGTTGACCAGCAGGCCGGTGAGCAGGGTCAGTGCCTGCTGCGCGCCGGTGGTGACGATGACCTGGCCGGCGTCGGTGGGCAGGCCGCGCCCGGTGTAGTAGGCGGCTACCGCGGCACGGAGGGCGGGATGCCCGGCGGGGTGGTAGCCGAGGTCGCGCCGGGGCAGCATCGACACGGCCTCGCCGAAGGCCTCGGCCAGCAACGGCGGCGGCTCGTCGGGCGCGGCGCAGGTCAGCAGCGTGACCCCGTCCGGCGGGTGGAGGATGTGCGACAGCAGCGGGTTGGAGCCCACCTCGTTGGTGGCGCGTGTGGCGGGCAGGTCGGCGCTGGCCACACGGGTGCCGCTGCCTCTGCGCCTGACGACGCGCCCCTCCTGCTGGAGCAGGTCGTAGGCGGCGACCACGGTGCCCCTCGCCACTGCCAGCCCCCCGGCGAGCACCCGGTCGGGCGGCAGCGGAGCCCCGGGCGGCAGCAGCCCGTCATCGATGAGATCGCGCAGCCGGGCGGCGAGCAGCAGGTAGAGCGGGCCGCGTCCGGACGCCCACCGGCCGAGGAGATCCGCAAGATTGGCCTCATCCATGGACCAATTATGGATGATTGGCTCTGACATCCCGCCGTCAGAACGGCGATCCTTGTCGGTATGAGCCAACTGCGTCCCGAGACCCGTGCCGTCCACCTGCCCAAGCCCGTGATCAGCGGAAGCGTGCCGATCACCGTGCCGATCTACCAGACCTCCGGGTTCGTGTTCGACGACCCCGAGGTCTTCGCCGACGGCATGGGCAGGCCCGACGGAGCCTTCGTGTACGGCAGGCTCTCCAACCCCACGGTGCGCTCGCTGGAGGAGGCCGTCGCCGGTCTGGAGGGCGGCGTCGCGGCCGTCGCCACCGCCTCGGGCATGGGCGCGATCAACTCGGTCCTGCTCGGCCTGCTCAAGCCCGGCGACCACCTGATCGCCCAGAAGGCGCTGTACGGCGGGACCGCCGCGATGATCAACGACATGGTGGCCCGCTTCGGCATCTCCGTCACCTACGTCGCCGAGGACGACCCCGCGGCCCTGCGCGCGGCCGTACGTCCCGAGACCAAGCTCGTCTACCTGGAGACCATCGCCAACCCGGTCTGCCAGGTCGCCGACCTGCCCGCGATGTGCGCGGTGGCCAAGGACCTCGGCCTGCTGTCCGTCGTCGACAACACCTTCGCCTCGCCCGTGCTCTGCCGTCCCCTCGAGCACGGCGCGGACATCGTGATCCACTCGACCACGAAGTATCTGTCGGGGCACACCGACGTGATCGGCGGCATCGCCGTCTTCGCCGACGAGGAACTTCACCGCACGGTGTGGCACTTCGCGATCGAACTGGGCTCGACCCCCGACCCGTTCGCCGCGTGGCTGACCCTGCGCGGCATGCAGACGCTGCCGCTGCGGATGGAGCGCCATTGCGCCAACACCCGCGTGCTGGCCACCAGGCTCGCCGAGCACCCCGCCGTCAGTGCCGTGCACTGGCCCGGCCTGCCCTCGCACCCGTCGCACGACGTGGCCGTCAAGCTGCTGCCCGAGTTCGGGGGCGTGTTCTCGTTCGACCTCGCGGGTGGCCGGGCGGCCGGCGAGAGGTTCATGGCGGCGTTGCGGCTGGCGCTGCTCGCGCCCTCGCTCGGCGGCGTGGAGACGCTGGTGTTGCACCCGGCCACGACCTCGCACAGGTCGCTGAGCGCGGAGGAACTGGGACGGCACGGCATCTCCGAAGGCACGGTGCGGGTGGCGGTCGGGATCGAGCACGCCGAGGACCTCTGGGCCGACTTCGCCCAGGCCCTGGACGCGGCCCGCTGAGAAGGCGGCGTCGGGCGGACCGACGGTTTCGCGTCGGCGGGGCTGTCCCGGCCGAAGGCGAGGTCTCCGCACCCTGGCTCAGGCGGAGCCCACCAGGTACGCCTCGCGGACCCAGGCCGCGAACTCCTCGTCGAGGTCCTCGCAGTGGCGCAGGTGGAACCGGTGCACGTAGAGACGGTCGGTGTAGCGCGTGGCCTCGCCGAAGCGGCGGTCGTGGACGATCCGGCGCAGGCCGAGATAGCCGGTCAGGCCGTGGGCAGTGGTGCGGGCTCCGGCGAAGTCACGGCGCCCGCGGAAGGTCATCGAGGTGGCGGACCTGACGCAGGTCACGGGACCACAGGATTCCACCAGTTCGACGAAGCGTTCGCGCAGGTTCGATTCCATGTTCGGAAAGCTACTCGACGGCACCGACGATTTGACGTGACGCTTAGGCATTGAGGAAACTTCCTCAGTGCTGCCGACTCTCCGGGCGCTCGCCAGCGAGCCGAGGTTGCTGATCCTCGACTGGCTCAAGGACCCTGTCGCCCATTTTCCGCCGCAGGTCGACGGCGATCTGGTGGAGGACGGCGTCTGTTCGATCTTCATCGCGACCAAGCTCGGCATGACACAGCCGAGCGCCTCGGCGCACCTGAAGATCCTGGAAAGGGCAGGGCTGATCCGGGGCACGAAGATCAAGCAGTGGGTCTTCTACCGGCGCGACGAGGCACGGATAGCCGAGCTGAAGCGAACGATCGAGCGGGAGCTGTGATGGCGGTTTCGTATGACGACGTGCTGGCGGCGGCGGACAGGATCAGGGGTCGCGTGCTGCGGACCCCGGTCGTCGAGGTCGGCGAAGGGCTGTTCCTCAAACTGGAGACGCTGCAGCACTCCGGCTCCTTCAAGGTGCGGGGGGCGTTCAACAGGATGCTGTCGGCCGCCGTGCCGGACGCGGGCGTGATCGCCGCCAGCGGGGGCAACCACGGGCTCGCGGTGGCCTACGCGGCCAGGGCCCTCGGGCTGCGGGCCGAGATCTTCGTACCCGAGGTCTCCAGTCCCGTGAAGGTGGCGGGGCTGCGGGCGCTCGGCGCCGACGTCACGCAGACGGGGGCGATCTACTCCGAGGCCGCGGAGGCGGCGGCCAAACGGGCGGCCGAGACCGGGGCGCTCGAGGTGCACGCCTACGATCACCCCGACGTGGTCGCGGGGCAGGGCACGCTCGGGCTCGAACTGATGGAGCAGACGGGCGGCGTGGACACGATCCTGATCGCGGTCGGCGGCGGCGGTTTCGTGGCTGGCGTCACCGTGGGCTCGGGCGCGTCCCAGGGCGCGCCGGTGGTCGTCGCGGTCGAGCCCGAGCGCTGCCCCACGCTTCACCAGGCGCTGAAGGAGGGACGGCCCGTCCCCGTCGCCGTGAGCGGGGTCGCGGCCGACGCGCTGGGCGCCAGCCGCCTCGGCGACGTGGCCTACGGCATCGTCGAGCGGGCGGGCGTCAGGAGCCTGCTGGTGTCCGACGACGCGATCGAGGCCGCGCGGCGTACGTTGTGGGCGGAGTACAGGATCGCCGCCGAGCATGCCGGCGCGACCGCGTACGCGGCGTTGCTGTCCGGCGCCTACGAGCGGGCGCCCGGTGAGCGGGTCGTGGTCGTGCTGTGCGGGTCCAACACCGACCCCGCCACCCTCGGGTAGCTGCCGGGCCCCGGTCCGACCCGGCGGCCGGGGGTGGTCTCGTGCTGCCGGTCGTGGCCTGGCGGGCTGGGGTGGGTCCTGTGCGGCGGGTCGGCCCGGCTGCCCAGGCGGGTGGGCCGGTGCGACCGGCAGGGGAGCCGGAGGGCTGGGCTGTTCCTCGGGGAGGCGGGCCGGCCGGAGGTTCGGGGCCGGCCCGTCTTCACCGCGTCAGCTGTAGGCGTGTTCGGCCGCAGGGAACACTCCCGCGGCCACCTCGGTGGCGAAGGAGCGGACCGCCCTGTCCATCTCCGCGCCCAGATCCGAGTACGTCTTGACGAACTTGGCCGGCTTCGCCGTCAGACCCATCAGGTCCTGCCAGACCAGCACCTGCGCGTCCGTGCCGACCCCCGCCCCGATGCCGATCGTCGGGATGGCCAGCGACGTGGTGACCCGCTCGGCCAGTTCGGCCGGCACGCACTCCAGCACCACCGCGAAGGCCCCCGCCTGCTCCAGGGCCTTGGCGTCGGCCATGAGCTCGTCGCCCGCCTGGCCGCGGCCCTGCACCCGGTAGCCGCCGAAGGCGTTGACCGACTGGGGTGTCAGCCCGAGGTGCGCCATGACCGGCACGCCCGCCGAGACCAGGTGTTCGACCTGCGGCAGGACCCTGCGCCCGCCCTCCAGCTTGACGGCGTGCGCTCCGGCTTCCTTCATGAAGCGCGCCGCCGACTCCAGCGCCTGCGCGGGGGAGGACTGGTAGGAGCCGAACGGCAGGTCGGCCACGACCAGCGCCCGCGAGGAGCCGCGCACCACGGCCGCGGTCAGCGGCAGCAGGTCGTCGACGGAGACGGGGAGCGTGGAGTCGTAGCCGTAGACGACCATCGCCGCCGAGTCGCCGACGAGCAGGACGGGGATGCCCGCCTCGTCGAAGACGCGGGCCGTCATCGCGTCGTAGGCGGTCAGCATCGGCCACTTCTCGCCGCGCTCCTTGGCCGCCGCGAGGTCGCGGACGGTGACCCTGCGCCCGAGGGCGCCGCCGTACAGGGAAGAGGACATGGGTGTAACCCTCCTGAGCCGTCTCGAGTCGCCCCAGTGGCGTACCCGGACCTCTCCGATGATGACATGCGGCCCGAAGTGTCGGTGCCTGACGAGAGAATGGGGCCGGAGGTAAGCAATAAAAATGGCAATCGAACCTTACCGGCGTCTGCTCGCGATCCCCGGTGTCCGTACGTTGTTGCTGGTCGGCATGCTGGCCAGGATCCCCGCCACGGCGACCGCCATGGCGTTGACGCTGCATGTCGTGAACGGCTTGAAATTCGGGTTCGCCGAGGCGGGCGTGGTCGCCATGGCCAGCACCGTGGGCATGGCCGTCGGCTCACCGCTGTCGGGAAGGTTCGTCGACAGGCACGGGCTGCGTCCGGTGCTGGCCGTCACGACGGTCGCCCAGGTCGCGTTCTGGTCGACGGCGTGGCTGCTGCCGTTCGCCGTGCTGGTGCCGGCGGCGGGCGTGGCCGGGTTGCTGGCCCTGCCGATCTTCAGCGTGATCCGGCAGTGCCTGGCCGCGATGGTTCCCGTCGAGCAGCGCAGGATGGGCTTCTCGCTCGACTCCATCATGGTCGAGCTGTCGTACATGACCGGTCCCGCGCTGGCCGTCGCCGGCATCACCACGCTGGGCAGCACGTGGACGATGTCGCTGATCGCCGCCGGGCTGGCGTGCGCGGGCACGGGGCTCCTGGTGCTGAACCCGCCCATCAGGTCCGAGGCGGAGCTGGAGGCGGCGCAGGAGAAGGTCTCGCGCCGCCAGTGGCTGACCCCCTCGCTCGTCGCGCTGCTCGGCACGGTCACCGCGGCCACGTTCGTCCTCACCGCCACCGAGCTGTCGCTGGTGGCCACGATCAAGCACGCCGGCCAGACCCAGTGGATCGGTCTGGCCGTGGCCGTCTGGTGCGTCTACTCGCTCATCGGCGGTTTCGTGTACGGCGGGCTGCCCCGCGGCTTCCCCACCCTCCTGCTGACCGGCCTGATGGGCGCGCTCACCATCCCCGTCGGCCTGGTCGGCGGAGACTGGCGGTGGCTGGTGGTGGCGCTGCTGCCCGCCGGCGTGCTGTGCGCGCCCGCCCTGTCGTCGTCGGTCGACACCCTGAGCAGGTGGACCCCCGCGGCGGCCCGCGGCGAGGCCATGGGCCTGCACGGCACCGCCCTGCTGATCGGTGGTGCCGCGTCGGCGCCGATCGCCGGAGCCGTCATCGACGCCCACGGACCCAGCTGGGCGTTCGCCCTGGCGGGGCTGGTGGCCGTGGTGATGGTGCTGGTGGCGTTGCCGTTCTGGAAGCGGACGCCGCAGCCGGAGACGGCCGCCGTGCGGGAGCCGGAGCCCGAGCGCGTGCACGCGTGACTCCCGTCCGGCCTGGTTATGAAACGCAACCGTTGCGTATCGGAATTCGTTGCGCTACGGTTGCGTTGCGAAACTAAGCCGTATCGAAATGTGGAGTCCCCCATGAAACCAGAGACCGGCCACCCCCGTCGGTGGGCGATTCTCGGCGTCCTCGTCTTCAGCCTCCTGGCTGTCGTGCTGGACAACACCATCCTGAACGTCGCGATGAAGACCATCGCCGACCCCGTCGAAGGGTTGGGGGCGACGCAGGCCGAGCTGGAGTGGGCGATCAACTCCTACACTCTCGTCTTCGCGGGCCTGCTGTTCACCTTCGGCGTGATCGGTGACCGTACCGGCCGCAAGCGGATGTTGTTCATCGGCATGTTGTTGTTCGGCCTGGCCTCGCTGGCCAGCGCGTACTCCCAGGATCCGATGCAGCTGATCCTCGCCCGCGCCGCGATGGGCATCGGCGGCGCGGCGATCATGCCGGCGACATTGGCCATCATCTCCAACGTCTTCCCGCCGCACGAGCGCGGCAAGGCCATCGGCTACTGGGCCGGCGGCGTCGGCCTGGCCGTCGCGGTCGGCCCGATCACCGGTGGCTTCCTCATCCAGCACTTCTGGTGGGGCTCGGTGTTCCTGATCAACGTCCCCATCGTGCTGATCAGCATGATCCTCATCGGCACCATCGTCCCCGAGTCGCGTGACCCCAGGCCGTCGAGGCTCGACCCCGTCGGTGTGATCCTGTCGATCGTCGGCCTGGTCGCCGTCGTCTACGGCATCATCCGCATGGGCGAGCTCGCCACGGTCGCCAGCGCGGAGGTGCTCGTCCCGACCGTCTTCGGCGTGCTCGTCCTGGCCGGGTTCGTCTGGTGGGAGCGGCGCATCGACCACCCCGCCTTCGACGTACGCAACTTCGGCAACGTCCGCTTCAGCTCGGCCATCGGCATGATGGGCATCGTCTTCTTCGCGATGATGGGCGGGATGTTCTTCCTGACGTTCTACATCCAGATCGTCAGAGGGTTCAGCCCGATGCAGGCGGGCGCGCTGATGATCCCGTTCGCCGCCGCGCAGCTGATCTTCGCGCCGCTGAGTCAGCGGGTGAACGAGCGCTTCGGCGCCAAGTCCTCCGCGGTGGCGAGCATGATCGTGGTCACCCTCGCCCTGGTCAGCTACTCGCTCTTCGACAGGACCACCCCGATCTGGCTGATGGAGGTCGTCTTCTTCGTCCAGGGCGCCGCGATGGCCAACATCATGCCGCCCGCGACCACCGCGATCATGGAGTCGCTGCCGAGGGAGAAGGCGGGCGTCGGCTCGGCCATGAGCAACACCGTCCGCCAGGTGGCCGGCGCGCTGGGCGTGGCCGTGCTCGGCTCGCTGCTGTCGTCGACCTACCGCGGCGAGATCGCCCCCGCGCTCACCGCCCTTCCCGAGGGTGTACGGCACGCGGCCGGCGAGTCCATCATGGCCACGGTGGGCCTGGCCGGCGGCAACCCCGCCGTCCTGAACACCGCCTTCGACGCCTTCATCGACGGCATGCACACCACGGCCCTGGTCTCCGCGGCCATCGCCCTGGTCGGCGTGGTGGTCGTGGCGGTCTGGATGCCGGGCAAGGCGCGCCTGGTCGCCAGGGTGGAAGAGAAGGAACCGGCGGTAGTCTGAGGCTGCGATGACGACGACAGAGACCGGTACGGCCCGCCCCGCGGGCCGTCCGCGCAGCGAGAAGGCCGAGAAGGCGATCATCGAGGCCACCCTCGATCTGATGGGCGAGGGGATGGGTGTCTCCGAGCTGTCCATCGAGGCGATCGCGTCACGGGCCGGGGTCGGCAAGACGACCATCTACCGGCGCTGGTCCAACAAGGAGGACCTGGTCGCCGACGCGCTCGCCTCGCTGAAGGCCCCGGTGCCGCCGCTCGCGGGCGTCTCGGTGCGCGACGACCTGGTCGCCCTGCTCGACACCGCGATGCGCGAGGCGGGTCAGGTCCGCACGCGCTGCGTCATGAACATCGCGATGAGCGAGTCCGACCGCTATCCGGAGCTGTTCGCCAGGTTCATGCGCCAGGCTGTCGAGCCGCGCACGGCGGCCATGACGGCGGTGATCGAGCGCGGCGTGCGCACCGGTGAGCTGCGCGCCGATCTCGACACGCGGCTGGCGCTGGGCACGCTGTCGGGCACGATGATGTGGCACATCAAGCGGGCCAAGGACGACGGCGACCTGCCTGACGACCTGCCCGCCCGCATCGTCGACAGCGCGCTGCGCGGTCTGGCGCCCTGAGAGGCCGCGCGGGGCGGCCATGCCGTCCCGCGGTCCCTCGGGGCGGAGCCCTGCCACCCTCCGGTCACTTTGGGCGACCGAGCCGTTCCTCCGGCCCTGTTGACCGGGCGGGCGAGCTCCGGGGGCCCTAGGCAGAACGTGAGCAATGTTCTAATCTCGCCGCCATGCCCCTCATCGCCCGAAGGACGCTGACGCTCTTAGGCGTGGTCCTCGCCCTGCTCCTGCCCGCCGGCGCCGCCCTGGCACACGAGGAGCGGGAGGTGAAGCTGCCGGACGGCTCGGGGAGCGTCCCCACCTACCGGCAGAGGGAGCCCGACCTGCTGGTCTGCAAGACGGATCGATCAGACTTCGAGCGCCGGATCGCGAGTTTCCCCGCCGAGCTCAAGCAGCGCAACCTCGACCTGTTCGCCCGCTGCCAGAAGGAGGGCGTCCGGCATCTCCAGGAGGCCGTCGACAAGGTCGACCGCCCCGGGATGAACATCGCCATCCTCCCCGGCCGCTACCTGGAGGAGCCGAGCCTGCCGCAGCCCGGGGGCGCCTGCGCCAAGCTCGACGCCCGCTGGTCGAGCTGGGGCTACCAGATCCTCTCCTACGAACAGCAGGCCCAGTGCCCGCACAACCAGAACCTGGTCGCCATCCTCGGCAAGAAGGACCTGCAGATCGAGGGCACCGGCGCGGGCCCGCTCGACGTGATCGTCGACGCGCAGTACCGCAAGCTCAACGCCATCCGCGCCGACATGACCAACGGCATCTACTTCAGGAACTTCACCGCCCAGCGCACCACCTTCAACTCCCTCTACATCCTGGCGACCGACGGCTTCGTCATCGACCAGATGCTGACCAGGTGGAACGACGAGTACGGCTTCCTGACCTTCGCCAGCGACCACGGCCTCTACACCGACTGCGAGTCCTACGGCAACGGTGACTCGGGCCTGTACCCGGGCAGCGCCTCCAACATCAACGACGGCCGCGGCCACGAGGTGCCGCGCTACTCCATCGAGATCAGGCGCTGCAAGAGCCACCACAACATGGTCGGCTACTCCGGCACGGCAGGCGACTCCGTCTACGTCCACGACAGCGAGTTCTGGGGCAACCTCGCCGGCGCCACCATGGACAGCGCCTTCCCCGGCCATCCGGGCCTGCCGCAGAACCACGCCAGGTTCGAGAACAACAAGATCTACGACAACAACGCCTCCTACTACGAGTACGTCAGGGACGGCACCTGCGCCAAGCCCCCCGCCGAACGCGGCTACGAGAAGGGCGTGGTCTGCCCCCAGATCGGCCTGCCGCCCGGCAGCGGCATCATCACCGGCGGCGGCAACTGGAACGTCTTCAGGAACAACTGGATCTGGGGCCACGACAACGCCGCCTTCAACCTGCTGGCCGTGCCCGCCTTCATCAGGGGCGAGGAGTCGTGGGACAAGCAGTTCGACACCTCGCACCACAACCTCTACGCCGGCAACCACCTGGGCGTCTCGCCGGCCGGTGAGAAGCGGTCCAACGGCGCCGACGTCTACTGGGACGGCCAGGGCACCGGCAACTGCTGGGAGGGGGTGCGCGTCACCAGCCCCGGTGCGCTTCCCGCGTGCGGCGCGAGCGGCCCGTCGAGGGTGGTGGCCGAGCCGGTCAAGCTCGTGCAGATGTACCTGTGCAACGACTACAGCGTCGGCGACCGCCGCCTGCCCGGCGGGTGCTGGTGGTTCGGCTCCAGCGGCCTGGCCAGGGTGGAGGTGCAGCTGGCGCTGGGCGGCTCGCTGGTGCTCGGGCTGATGGCCGTCCTGCTGTGGCGGCGCCGCCTGCGCTCACGGTGGGCGCTGCCGCTGACGCTCGCCGGACTGGCGGGGCTGGCGCTCGACGTGGTGGGGGCGCTGGAGCCCTACACGGTCCTGCCCGCCGCCGCGCTGGCGCTGACGGGGGTCTGGCTGCTCGGAACGGGGCTGGTCATGCGGGGGGCCTTCGGCTGGTTCGGCGTCGTGCTGGGCGTGCTGCACCTGGTCGACGCCTTCGACAAGGCGGTGTGGATGCTGCCCGTGCTGCCGATCGGGCCGGGCTGGATCCGCGGGCTGCTGACCGGGGTGTGGGTGCTGTGCGCGGTGGTGGCGGTCGCGCCCCGCCGTACCGGCAGGGTCGCGGAGGAGACCGCGTGAGGCGGGGAGCGGCGCTGGTCGCGCTCGCGCTGGTGGCGGGGTGCGGATCGCTGCCCGAGACGCATCACCGGCCGGGCACCGGGCACGAGGTGGCGACGGCGGCGCCCGCGCCCGGCGACCCGCGCGCCGAGATCACGATCGCCGGGGGCAAGGTGACACCGCCGTCCGGCTGGCTGGAGGTCAGGCGCGGCCAGACCGTGACCCTCACCGTGACCAGCGACGTCGCCGACGAGCTGCACGTGCACGGCTTCGACATCGGCAAGGAACTGCAGCCCGGCAAGCCCGCCGTCGTCAGCTTCACGGCGGACATGACGGGCGTGTTCGAGGTCGAGACGCACGAGAGCAAGCTGGTGCTCATCCAGCTCGCGGTCACGTGACCGGGATCCTGGCGCACGGGATCGGCAGCCGCAGCGACCTGCCGATCCCCCTGTTCTACGCCTACGCGGGGGCGTTCGCGGCGCTGGTCGTGTCGTTCCTGGCGCTCGGCCTGCTCTGGGCCGACTCCCGCTTCAGCGGCGACAGGGCCGGCAGGGTCCTGCCGTGGCGCCCTCCCGCCCGGGCACTGCGCGTCGCGGCCGCGCTCGTGGCGCTCTACACGGTGGGCTGGCTGGTCCTGGGCCCGGCCAAGGACAACGCCGCGCCGTACCTGGTCTATGTGGTCTTCTGGGTGGGGCTGGTGCCGGCGTCGCTGCTGTTCGGGCCGGTGTGGCGGCTGGCCAACCCGTTCCGGCTGCTGCCGGACCGGCCGCGCCGCCCGCTGCCGCGGCGGCTCGGCTACTGGCCCGCCGCGGCGGGCCTGACCGCCTTCACCTGGATGGAGCTGGTCTCGCCCGAGCCGGCCGCGCCGCCGACACTGCTGGCCTTCCTCCTCCTGTACGGCGCCGCCACGGCCGCCGGCACCCTCGTGTACGGCCACGCGTGGCTCGACAGGGGCGACCCGTTCGAGGTCTTCTCCACACTCGTCGGCCACCTGTCGCCGCTGGGCCGCAGGGCCGACGGGACGCTGGTGCTGCGCAGCCCCTTCAACGGCCTCGACGCGATCGTCCCGGCGCCCGGCCTGGTCGCGACCGTGTGCGTCCTGCTCGGCAGCACCGGCTACGACGGCTTCGCGGGCGCGCCGTTCTGGGTGACCGCGCTGCAGACCAGCCCGCTCGGCAGGGTCGGCCTCGGCACGGTCGGCCTGGCCGTGGCCATCGGGGGAGTGGCGCTGCTGTACGCCGCGTGCCTGTGGGCGGCGGGCCTGATCGGCCGCACGCGCGGGCTGACCCCGCGCTTCGCGCACTCGCTGGTGCCGATCGCGATCGGCTACCTGGTCGCGCACTACTTCTCGCTGTTCGTCATCGAGGGGCAGCGCGCGGTCATCCTGGCCCTCGGGCTGCCGGGCGAGGTCGACGCCGACGTCGTCGGCCCCGGCACCATCGCGACCGTCCAGGTGCTGGCCATCGTGATCGGCCACGTGCTCGGCGTGGTCGCCGCCCACGACAGGTCGGTGCGGCTGCTCGAGCCGGCCAGGGCGGTCGCCGGCCAGATCCCGCTGTTCGTGCTCATGGTCTGCTACACCATCGGCGGGCTGACCCTACTCTTTGCCGCATGAGACGCATTCCCGTTCAGCGGCGCAGCGCCGAGAAGGTCGACCGGATGCTGGACGCGGCGGCGGCGCTGCTGGACGAGGGCGGCTACGACGCGCTGAGCACCAGGACGGTGGCCGCCCGCACGGGGATGCCGATCGGCTCGATCTACCGCTTCTTCAGCGACAAGCGGTCGCTGGCCGCCGCGCTGACCAGGCGCAACCTGGAGCAGTTCGTCGCCCGCATCGAGCCGAAACTGGCCGGGGCGCGCGGCTGGGAGCCCGTCATCGACGCCGTCGTCGACGAGTACCTGCTCATGAAGGCCACCGTCCCCGGCTTCGCCGTCCTCGACTTCGGCGACAACTCCGAGGTCGCGCACGCCCTCGCCGACCTGCTCGGGATCGACGCGGTCAACCCGATGCTGGTGGCGGTCGAGGCGGCCGACACGCTGCTGCGGGCCCACCACGACGAGCCCGAACTGATCGAGGAGACCAAGCAGCTGCTGCGCGCCTACCTAGGCCGTCGTCTCCCGCCACCTGTTGGTGATCGGTAGCCTGCGGTCCCTGCCGAAGTTCTTCGGCGTGATCTTCGGGCCCGGCGGGTACTGCCGGCGCTTGTACTCGGCGAGGTCGACCAGCCTGATGACCCTGGTCACCAGCTCGGGGTCGTGGCCGGCCGCGATCAGCTCGGCCGAGCCCATGTCCTTCTCGACGTAGTCGTCGAGCAGCCGGTCGAGCACCTCGTACGGCGGCAGCGAGTCGGTGTCGCGCTGGTCGGGCCGCAGCTCGGCGCTGGGCTCCTTGGTGATGGAGTTCTCCGGGATCGGCCGCTCGGCGCGCAGGAGGAACGAGGGATCGGTGTGCTCGTTGCGCCACCTGGACAGCGCCCACACCATCGTCTTCGGCACGTCCTTGATCGGCGCGAAGCCGCCCGCCGAGTCGCCGTACAGCGTGGAGTAGCCCGTCGCGAGCTCGCTCTTGTTGCCGGTGGTCAGCACCAGGTGGCCGTGCTCGTTCGACAGCCCCATGAGGATCATGCCGCGCACCCTGGCCTGCAGGTTCTCCGCGGCCAGCCCCGACAGCTCGATCTCCTTCTCGAAGGCGGTGACGATGTCGGCGATCGGCACCACCTGGGCGTTGATGCCCTGCCTGCGCACCAGCTCCTCGGCGTCGCCGACGGAGTGCTCGGAGGAGTAGCGCGACGGCATCAGCACCACGTGCACGCGATCGGGGCCGATCGCGTCGGAGGCGATGGTGGCCGTCAGCGCCGAGTCGATGCCGCCGGACAGGCCGAGGATCACCGAGCGGAAGCCGTTCTTGGCCACGTAGTCGCGCACCGCGAGGACCAGCGCCTGGTAGACCTCGCCGGTGTCGTCGAGCCGGGGCGCCACCCGGGGCTCGACCGGCGCGTACGGCGCGACGGGCGCGTCCGACAGCACCAGGCGTTCCACCGTGATCGTCGTGCCGTCGCCCGCGTCGATGGGGAAGACGCCGGGCTCGGCGGCGGAGACCGGCAGGTCGAGGTCCACCACCAGCAGCTCCTCGCGGAACTGCCCGGCCCGCGCCACCAGCTCGCCCGTGCTGTCGACGACGATCGAGTCGCCGTCGAAGACCAGCTCGTCCTGGCCGCCTACCTGGTTGGCGTAGGCCAGCGCGCACCCGGCCTCCCTGGCCCGGCGCGCGACCAGCTCCAAGCGGACGTCGTCCTTCTCCCGCTCGTACGGCGAGGCGTTCGGCACCACGAGCAGGCCCGCGCCCGCCTGGCCGACGACCGCGACGGGGCCGCCGTCCTGCCACAGGTCCTCGCACACCGCGATGGCCACGTCGACGCCGTGCACGCGGAAGATCGGCAGCCGGTCGCCGCGCACGAAGTAGCGGTACTCGTCGAACACGCCGTAGTTGGGCAGGTGGTGCTTGGCCGTACGGGTGACGACCCTGCCCTGGTGCAGCACCGCGGCGGCGTCGAGCGGCGCGCCCTTGGGCTGGCCCACCCGGGGCGCGAGCCCGGCCCGGTCGACGTAGCCGACCACGACGGGCAGGTCGCCGAGCCCTTCGTCGGCCAGCCGGGCGGCCACGTCCTCCAGCGTCCTGATGCTGGCCTCGACGAAGGAGGTGCGCAGGACGAGGTCCTCGACCGGGTAGCCGGTCAGGAACATCTCGGTGAACAGGACGAGGTGGGCGCCGCGGCCGGCGGCCTCGCGCGTCCATCGGACCAGCGCGTCGGCGTTGCGGGTCAGGTCGCCGACGACCGGGTTCGTCTGTGCCAGGGCGATGCGCAAGTGAGCCACGGCCCCAGCCTAGTACCCCGGATTTTTTATCGTCAAAGCGACGATAAGAGGGTCGTCACCTCCCCGGGGTGACCAGGCCCGACTCGTACGCGGCGACCACGAGCTGGGCCCGGTCGAACAGCCCCAGGTGGTCGAGCAGGCCCGCGACCGCGCCGGCCACCTGGCGGTCGGGGACGGCGAGCGTCTGCGCGATCTGCCGGTCGGTCAGCCCGCGGGCGATCAGCTTCAGCACGTCGAGCTGTGTGTCCGGCAGCCCCGCCAGCGCGGGGGGCGCGTCGGGGTCGGTCCGGCCGGCGAAGGCGGAGATGATCCTCGTGGTCACCGAGGGGTCGATCAGCGCGTCTCCGGCCGCGGCGGCACGCATGGCGGCGACCAGTTGCTCGGGGGCCGAGGTCTTCAGCACGAAGCCGCTGACGCCCGCGCGCAGGGCGGCGTAGAGGTTCTCGTCGGTGCCGAACGTGGTCATCATGATGACCTTGGGCGGGTTGGGGTCGGCCAGGATCCGGCGTGCCGCGGTCAGCCCGTCGAGCCGCGGCATCTGGATGTCCAGCAGGACCAGGTCGGGCCGGGTCGCCTCGACGACGGCGATGGCCTGCTCGCCGTCGGCGGCCTCGCCGGCCAGCTCCAGGCCGGGCTCGGTGTCGATCACGACGCGCAGCCCCGTTCTGACGAGCGCCTGGTCGTCGGCGACGACGACGCGCAGCTCCTTCGCCGGGCTCGCCCCGCCGTCCAGGTGCGCCTGCCCCGCGAGGTCGCCGGAGTGTCCGGCGGCGGGCGCCGGCCCCGCGCCGCCGTGGGCGGCGCCGGGACTGCCAGGGAGGGTACCGGGGACCGCGGGCGACGAGCCCGGGACGCCGGGGGCAGGAGAGACGTGACCGGGGGCATGACCGGGGGCATGACCGGGGGCATGGCCGGGGGCATGGCCGGGGGCATGGCCGGGGACGTGGTGGAGGGCGGGGAAGGAGGCCGGCGGGGGCGCCAGGTCGGCCTCGAGGTGCGGTGACTGGGCGAGCATGTCGGCCTCCAGCCGCTGCAGCACGGCCGACGGATCGAGGCCCAGCTCGTCGCGCCAGATCGCCCGTGCCCGCCGGAGCGTGGCCAGCGCGTCACCCTGCCGCCCGCTGCGGTACAGGGCCGTGGCCAGCAGCCGCCACGCCTCCTCCCTGAGCGGGCAGGCGCCGGCGTGCGCCTCCAGGTCGGGGACGAGCGAGGCCGCGTGGCCGAGGCGCAGTCCCGCGTCGGCCCGCCGTTCGAGGGCGACGAGCCGCAGTTCCTCCAGCCGCGAGCCCTCGGTCGCCGCCCACGCCAGCTCGGCGAACTCGGCGAGCGCGGGGCCCCGCCACAGTCCCAGCGCCTCCTCCATGGCCGTCCACACCACGGGCGCGGGACCTTCCACGCGCGCCAGCCGTTCGAAGTGCCAGCAGTCCACCTGCTCGACCGTGGCCCGCAGCGCGTACCCGGGCGGGGCCGTCACCAGCACCTCGGCCTCCGACCGGGGCGCGCGGTTCGGCTCCAGGGCGCGGCGCAGGCGTGAGACGTATCCCTGGACGGTGGACAGGGCCTGCGTGGGCGGCCGGCCCGGCCACAGCTCGTCGATGAGCGTGGTCACGGGCACCGCCCTGCCCCTCGCCACCAGCAGCCTGGCCAGCACCGCCATCTGCCGCTGGCCGCCGAGGTCGAGGGGGAGTCCGTCGAGGAGGACCTGGAACGGTCCCAGTGCGCTGAAGGTCACCATGGCAGGCGTAAGCGTAGAGCCACCGGTGACCGCGCGAAATGACGACATGTTGAAAAATCTCCGTTCACCCGGGTCGCCCGGCCTGCGCGGCGGGGCCCGGGTGAGGAGACGTGCGAGGGACCGGGCGGCAGGACGGGCACGTGTGGACGCTACCGGTCTCCTGCCAATGCCCGATCAACGCTCGTTCAACGCCGCCCTGCGCCGGATGGCGGGGGAGAGCGCGACCCCGGCCGCGCCGGTGACCAGCCCGATGGCGCCGACCGTGAACCACAGCGCGGACGCGCTGATCTCCAGCAGCGGCGTCATCAGCGGCGCGACCATGCCCGCCGCCGCCCACGCGAAGCCGAACAGGCCCGCGTACCTGCCGCGCAGGTGGGCCGGGGCGAGCGAGGCCACGATCGCCCCGGCGATGCCCGCCGTGACGATCTCGCCCAGCGTCCACACCACGATGGTGGCCATCAGCCCCGCGGTGGAGGTGACGAAGGAGGTCAGCGCGAAACCGGCGCCCATGACGGCGACGCCCAGCGCGAAGGTCCTGGCGGGGTCCCTGCGGCCGAGCCAGCCCGACACCAGCGGCTGCAGGACCACGATGAGCACGCCGTTGGCCGCCATCGCCGCGCCGAACTCGCCGGTGTTCAGCCCGACCAGCTTCATGGCGACGGGAAGGGTGGTGAAGGTCTGGCTGTAGACGAGGGCGTTGCCCAGCACGACGGCGGTGAAGGCCAGCATCAGCCGGTCGCGCAGCACCTCCCGCATCCCGCCGCCAGGTCCGCCCGCCTCCGGCTCGGGCCTGGTCTCGGGGACCGCCCGCCACACCAGCACCGCGAAGACGACGCTGCTGAGGGCGTCGAACCAGAACAGCCACAGGAAGCCCGACTGGGCCAGCCAGCCGCCGGCCGTCATGCCGACCGCGTAACCGAGGTTGATCGCCCAGAACAGCAGGCCGTACGCCCTGGGCCGCTCGGCGGGCGCGATCAGGTCGGCCACCAGGGCGCTGGAGGCGGGCCGGTAGGCGTCGATCACCAGGCCGAGCACGAACATGGAGGCCAGGATCGCCGGCAGCGTCGTGCTGTAGCCGAGCGCCAGCATCGCCGCCGCCGTGGCCAGCATGCCGCCGGACAGCGTCGCCCTGCGCCCGATCCGGTCGGTCAGCGAGCCCGCGACCAGCTGCGAGGCGAGCTGGCCCGCGCCGAACACCGCCATCACGATGCCGGTGGCGGCCAGCGACAGGCCGCGCGCCTGGCTCAGGTACACGCCGGTGAACGGCATCACCATGGTGCCCAGCCGGTTGACGAGGGTGCCGCTCCACAGTGCCCAGAACGGCCTCGGCAGCCCCCCGATCTGCGCCTTCAGGAACGACGGCTTTTCCACGCTTGCGGTAGTCACGCCGCAAGGGTGGCGGTGATCCGTCCCCTTCGCGAACCATTTAGGGCAGACTAAAAATATGTCCATCGTCTGGACCCTCAGGCCCGAGGACGTCGCCCGGATCAGGTTCGCCTTCTCCCCGATGTGGGAGCTCGTGGCCAGCCTGCGCACCCTGCGCGACCCCGCCCGGCAGTCCGTCCACCTGCCGTGGATCAAGGCGGTGCGGCCCCGCCTGCCCGCGCTCGACCTGAGCGAGCTGCTCGCGCTGGTGCCGCCGAGCGGCTACCTGGCCGACTTCATCACCCCTCCGCCCGACACGCCGCTGCCGGAGTTCGCCGCCGAGCTGGAGAGGGTACGGCGGACGCCGCCCGAGCGCGCGGCCGAGGAGGCGGGCATGGTCGTCGGCTCCGACCCGGAGGTCGTCCGGCGGTTCAGGTCCGACCCGGCGGCCGGGATCGCCCGCGTGGCCGACGCGCTGGAAGCCTACTGGGAGACCTGCTTCGCCGAGTACTGGCCGCGCGTGTACGCCCTGCTCGAACGGGACGTCATGCGCCGCTCCCGCGAGCTGGCCTCCGGCGGGGCGCGCCAGCTGTTCGCCGGTCTCGACCCCGCCGTCGTGTGGACGGGAGAGCAGCTGCTCGTCGACCGGCCGTGGTGCACCGGCGGGGGGTTGCACGGCGACGGGCTCGTGCTGCTGCCGTCGGCGTTCTACTGGCCGAGCGTGGCGGTCATGACCGCCCCCTACCAGTCGATGCTCATCTACCCGGTGCAGGGCGTGGGCACGCTGTGGGAGCAGGGGCCGCCGCCCGCGCCCGGCGCGCTGGCCGCCCTCATCGGCCGCAGCAGGGCGCAGATCCTCACCGCCCTGGCCGAACCGGCCACCACGTCGGCGCTGGCCAGGCGGATGTCGCTGACGCCCGGCGCGGTCAGCCAGCATCTCGGCGTGCTGTCGGCGGGCGGTCTCGCGGTCGGCACCCGGTTGGGCAAGGAGGTCGTCTACCGCCGCACCGCGACGGGCGACGCGCTGGCTAGCAGCGCCGCCTGACGCTCTCCGCGGCCAGCGGGGCGGGGGTGGCGGGGGCGCGTCCCGCCGGTGCAGGGCCGTACAGGCGGGCGGTGGTGCGCTGGATCTCGTCCGGGTCGAGGTCGACGCCCTCGACGGTCACCTGCTGGCCGTGCACGTCGGTCACCCGCAGGCTGAACGGCCCCGCGCCCGCGCCGCCCGCCGCCACCCAGTAGCTGTCGGAGCCACGCTCGAGCGCACGCCAGCGGCCGTGGTCGCGGATCTCGACCGAGCGCAGCGGATTGCCGTGATCGAGCAGCTGGAGCGCCAGCCAGCCCGCCGTGGAGCCTTTCCGCACCCTGACGGCGAGGCTCTGGCCCAGCTCGGGGTTGCGGACCTGGTGGTAGTCCACCGTTGCCACGCCCGAGCGCGGATCGGCGATCACGGCGAAGGCCGCCATGCTGAGATCCAGCTCGCCCCGCCGGCAGGTCGGGCAGCTGTCGACGACCTGCACACGGACCGTGCCGCGCGGCCCCTTCACGTCGAGATAGCCGCCGCACGCCTGGCTTCCCGCGTACTCCTCGGCCGACACCGACGCGTACAGCTCGGCGCCGGTGATCGCGCAGTTGCCCGCCGTGCCCTCGTAGTGCAGCGCCCTGCCGGACATCACCGGCTCGACGTCGGCCACGGCGCAGCCGTCGCGGCCCGGCAGGTTCACCGCCCACAACGCGACGGCGAGGGCGGCCAGCGCCGTCACGCTCGTCGCTCCTCGCCGCCGCCACGGCATCCGTCTCGCGTGTCTGCCCCCCACGGTGAATACATAGGGGAAGCGGGCGATGACGTTACGTGTAACGCTCGCTCTCGGCGGCCCAGTCCACGTGGGCGCGCGGGGCGGTCAGGTAGGCGCAGGCCACCATGCTGACGTCCCTGGCCGTCCTGCGGGGCAGCTCACCGAGCGGCAGCCGCTTGGCCGCCGCCCGCATGTCGGCGCACCGCTCCTCGATCCGGTCCAGCACCCAGTCGACGGCTTCGGCCTCGCCCACCTCCAGCTCCCGCGCGGCCACGACCACGAAGTTGTGCGCGTCGCCCCGCTCCTTGGCCAGCGAGGCCAGGTCGTTGCACCAGGCGGCCACGTCGGCGCAGGAGTCCACCAGCGCCTGCCACTGCTCGGCGGCGGCCAGCTCGGGCGGCACCTCGACGCCCAGGCACGGCTCCACCAGGTCGTACAGGAAGGGGCCCGCCGTGCCCCTGCGCAGCGCGGGATACTCCGCGATGGTCGGCACCGCGCCGCTCGCCCTGTTGTCCGCCTCGGCCCGGCACGCGTCGGCCTGCCGCTGCAGGTTCGTCGCGAAGCGCAGCCGCCAGTCGTCGCTCATGGTGGCGCTCGTGGCCCGCCACAGGTCCGTGAAGGCCGCCTCCAGCGGGTGCGCCCCGTTCCCCGCGAACAACCTCGGGTACGGCTGGCCCTCCTCGTCCACCAGGTCGTCCAGGTGGAACAGCCATGTCAGCCATTGCGCGAACAGCGCCGCCGCCCTGGCGTCGAACTCGGCGAAGGCACGCGCGGCCAGGCGGTGACACGCCGACCTGCGGTCCACCTGGAGTCCCGTTCGCCGGGTCCAGTCGATGACGGCCGCCTCGATGGCGTGGACCGAGCGGTGCATCCTGCACGGCGCGGCCAGCGCGGGAACCCGCGAGGTGAGCGACGTGAGCGCGCTCGCGGGCGTCATGGTCAGCACTACAGCGGCCCGAACAGCCAGTTGCCCACCGCGTGGGGGTCGTCGCCGGTGTAGTACTGCCTGACGGCCTCGACCAGCTCCGCCAGGCCCAGCTCGCCGTCCCTGTCGCGGTCGAGCCGGTCGAAGGCCTCGTCGACGTCGTCGTAGGCGGTGCCGAACGCGCTGAGCAGCACGCGGAACTCGGCCACCCCGATCCGGCCGTCGTGGTCACCGTCGCACAGCTCCGCG
The DNA here is from genome assembly GCF_040610675.1 of Nonomuraea sp. NPDC003804. NCBI lineage: Bacteria > Bacillati > Actinomycetota > Actinomycetes > Streptosporangiales > Streptosporangiaceae > Nonomuraea > Nonomuraea sp. NPDC003804. The sequence continues at coordinate 24,801 of NZ_JBEXMT010000018.1, read as the reverse complement.
ACCGCCGTCGCCGCGGGCCTGAAGACCGGCTCGAACATGTCGCCCTCGACGAACGCGCCGGTCATCCCGGCGTGGAACTCGGCGTTGGAGATCCACGCGTCGTTGTCCCTGCCGAGCTCGGCCGTCAGCGCCGACCAGATGGCGTCGAAGCTCCGCACGAGGCGGTCGCCGACGACCGAGGTCGGAGACTCGCCGAACCCCACCAGCAGGCGCGCGCCGAGCCCCAGCAGGTCGTCGCGCTCGATCTGCCCCCTGCCGTCGACGTCGATATGCGTGAAAGCTCGATCGAGCTTGTGTTTGCGCAGCTCAGTGCTCATCCGTGTTTCCCCCGAGACGGTAGTGCGTGATCACCCTAGGAGGGGCGGGAGCCGTTTGTCAGCGAGGCACGCGCTGGCCGCGTGACACCCCGTGCGACCTTCCGTAACGCGCGTGAAACACGAAACAGGCAGACTGTAGAGGACCAGACATGTCTTTTCAGTCAAGGGGACGCCTTGGACCGTCAGCAGGAGTTCGTTCTCCGCACACTCGAGGAGCGCGACATCCGGTTCATCCGGCTCTGGTTCACTGACGTGCTCGGCTTTCTCAAGTCCGTCGCCATCGCGCCCGCCGAGCTGGAAGGCGCCTTCGCCGAGGGCATCGGGTTCGACGGCTCGGCGATCGAGGGTTTCGCGCGCGTCTACGAGAGCGACATGCTCGCCAAGCCCGACCCCGGCACGTTCCAGATCCTGCCGTGGCGCAGCGAGGCGCCGGGCGCGGCGCGCATCTTCTGCGACATCCTCATGCCGGACGGCTCGCCGTCCCACGCCGACCCCCGGTGGGTGCTCAAGCGCGCCCTCGCCAAGTGCGCCGACATGGGCTTCACCTTCTACACCCACCCCGAGATCGAGTTCTTCCTGCTGAAGAACCGGCCGGAGACGGGCGGGCCGCGCCCCGAGCCGATCGACTCGGGCGGCTACTTCGACCACACCCCGCACAGCGCGGGCCACGACTTCCGCCGCCAGGCGATCATGATGCTGGAGTCGATGGGCATCTCGGTGGAGTTCAGCCACCACGAGGGCGCCCCCGGCCAGCAGGAGATCGACCTGCGCTACGCCGACGCGCTCACCACCGCCGACAACATCATGACCTTCCGGCTGGTCATGAAGGAGGTCGCGCTGGAGCAGGGCATCTGGGCCTCCTTCATGCCCAAGCCGTTCACCGAGCACCCCGGCTCCGGCATGCACACCCACATGTCGCTGTTCGAGGGCGACCGCAACGCCTTCTACGAGGCCGGCGCCGAGTACCAGCTGTCCAAGATCGGCAGGTCGTTCATCGCCGGGCTGCTCAAGCACGCCGCCGAGATCACCGCGGTCACCAACCAGTGGGTCAACTCCTACAAGCGCCTGTGGGGCGGGGCCGAGGCCATCGCGGGGCAGGGCGGCGAGGCGCCGTCCTACATCTGCTGGGGCCACAACAACCGCTCGGCGCTGGTGCGCGTGCCGATGTACAAGCCGCACAAGGGCGGCTCCACCCGCATCGAGTTCCGCTCGCTCGACTCGGCCTGCAACCCGTACCTCGCCTTCGCGCTCGTGCTGGCGGCCGGGCTGAAGGGCATCGAGGACGGCTACGAGCTGCCCGCTCCCGCCGAGGACAACGTCTGGGCGCTGACCAGCGCCGAGCGGCGCGCCCTCGGCATCCAGCCGCTGCCGCAGTCGCTCGACGAGGCCATCTCCGTGATGGAGCGCAGCGAGCTGGTCGCCGAGACCCTGGGCGAGCACGTCTTCGACTACTTCCTGCGCAACAAGCGTTCCGAGTGGCGCGACTACCGCCGCCAGGTGACGGAGTTCGAGCTGGGCCGCTACCTGCCCGTGCTCTGAACAGGCAGATACCCCTGCTGCTGAGACCTCCGTCGTGATCGGGAGTCGCTCAGCGGCAGGGCATGTCGCCGCCCTGACGATCGCCGAGGCATGGCCGGTCACCGTACGTGCTCGGGGGTGATCGACGATCCAGGGCTCGGCCGCTTCCCCTTCTCTTCGATCATCTCCCGGCCAGGCAGGCAGGAACAAGACTGTTTCTTTGGTCTGTACGGCTGTCAGGCTGTAACCGTGAACGCCACAGGTGAGGAGGTCTGGGATCCGTTCGGCACCTTGCGCAGCGCCCTATGGATCGGAGGCGGCCAATGGGCCGGCAAATCCACCGTCGCCAGGCTGCTGGCCACCCGCTACGGGCTGACCGCGTACCACTACGACTATCACGACGCGCGTGCGCACAATGACCGTCGGATCGCACGCCGAGTGCGACGTGGCGAGCCCACCGCGGACCCCGATCCGGACAGCGTCTGGGTGAACACCAGCCCTCAGGAGATGGCCGACGAGACCCTGGCCGGCTTCCCCACGCGGTTCGAGTGGGCTTTGGACGACCTGCGCGGCCTGGTGTCGGGGCGACCCGTCATCGCCGAAGGCTGGGGGCTGCGTCCGGAACTGGTCGCCCCCATCATCGACTCACCCCGTCGAATGATCGTGATGGTGCCGAGCGAGGAATTCCGTGAGCGTCAGCTCCGCGAACTGCCCCGTGCCGCCGCCGTCGATCGCGCGGTCAGCGACCCTGATCGAGCACAGCGCAACCGGCTCGCCCGAGACCGCCTCGTCGCCGACGAGGCCGCCCGCTCCGCTCGTCGCCTGGGCATACGAGTCCTCGAGGTTGACGGGCTCGATGACGCGGAGGCCGTGGCGGACATCGTGGCCGACCACTTCAGCTCCTATCTGCCGCTGCCGAACGTCTACCGGCCTTGACCGCGCGGCTGGTCGTCGCACTCATGCTGAGCCCCACGAACGCCACCGATGACCCCTCTCGTTCACGTCCCGGGTTTTTCCTCTAGCGGCTCGCCACATCGAGGGCGGGCCGCTGCGCCGGGGTCTTCCTGGCCAGCAGGACGGCGACGGCCCCGGTCAGCACCCAGCCGGTCACCCCGAACACGCCGCCGAGCACGGCGTCGGCCGGGTGGCGGGCGTCGGAGACGATGAACGGCAGCGCCTGCGCGGAGGCGTTGAACGCGGCGTGCCCGATCACGGCGGGCCAGATGCTCGCCGTACGGAGGCGGAGCAGGCCCAGCAACGACCCGAGGGCCACGCAGCTGACCGTGAAGAGCGGCACGCCCGCCCAGCCGAGGCCGGGGTAGTGCAGGCCGGCCGCGGTCAGCGGCGCGTGCCACAGGCCCCAGATGACGCCCGACACGAGCAGCGCCCTGCCGGGGCCGAGCGGCATGAGCCGGGGCAGCAGCCAGCCGCGCCAGCCCCACTCCTCGCCGAACGCGCCGATCGCGTACAGCAGCGGGTAGACCACGACCGCGAGGAGCGCCCCGATGATCGCGAAGCTGTGCGTGGCCCCGGGGAAGACCTGGCGGTAGCCGGACAGCCCGGCCAGGTCGGTGGGGAACAGGCCCAGCAGCGCGCTGGCCGCGATCACGGCCGCGACGAGCACGGGCGTGCCGATCCAGGTGAGCGCGGTGACGCCGAGCGTGCGCCCCCGCCTGCCGCCGAGGGTCAGGCCGGTGTCGCGGGCCCAGGCTCGCGCCCTGTCCCTGCGCAGCAGCCAGACGGCCAGGACGCCGAGCGTGGGGGAGAGCTGCATGCCCGCCAGCGTCAGCTGCAGCGCGCCGCCCGCGCCCGACGCGGGGGCGGTCCACAGCGGGATCGCGGCCAGCCACGCGCCGCCGAACGCGATGGCGAGGAACACCAGGAGGTCGGCGGGGCGGGCGGGGATGACCTGGCGGGGCGGTTGACTGTCGAGGTTCGTCATGTCCTCGATCGTCGAAGGCGCCGGGGGCGCGGGCCAGTGAAGAATTCACGACCTGCGGCCCGGCCGCCGAGCGGGTGCGCCCGGCGGCCGGCCGGCGTCAGAGGTACTTCGGGTAGAGGTCGGTGGTGGGCCAGGAGGTGACCGTGTCGTGCGCCTGCCACATCAGCCTGTCGATCACGTCGAAGTCGGGCGAGCCCTCCTCCTCCCGCCGGTTGAACTGCACGCACCAGGTCACGCCCGCCGCGTTCCGTACCAGCAGGGTGAACGTGCCCGGCATCGACCCGGTGTGCCAGGTGTTGAGGCCGTTGCCCCACGTCCTGACGTACCAGCCGCAGCCGTACCACCAGCCGTCGCCGCTCACCCCGATCTCGGGCTTGGCGAAGGCGCGGGAGATGGAGGTGGCGTTCAGGACGGCGCCGGACGCGTCGAAGGCGCTCGCCCACCGCACCATGTCGACGGCCGAGGCCACCCAGCCGCCGTTGGCGTCCTGGTTGGGCATGTTGAACCCGCCGTAGGGGTACGGCACGACCGCGCCTGAGGAGTCGACCACGCTCTTGTTGGTGTACTTGGAGCTGTAGCTCACCTCGCTGGGCGACATCTCGGCGCGCAGGCTCCTGCCGAGCGTCATCCGGTCGATGCCCAGCGGCGCCAGCAGCTTGGACCGCACGTACGACTCGTAGCTCTGCCCCGACACCTTCTCGATGATCCGGCCCAGCAGCATGTACCCGTAGTTGCTGTAGGACATCTTGCTGCCGGGGTCGAAGTCGAGCGGCTTGGCGGTGACGTACTTCACGATGTCGGCGTGGCTGATCGGCAGCGGCGCGTCGAGGGAGGCGGAGATGGTGGCGTCGAGCCACAGCGGGTCCTTGCTGACGGCCCTGTCCCAGCCACCGGTGTGCTGCATGAGCCGCCACAGGGTGACCTGCTCAAGGCGGGGGTCGGCGGCGGCCGACAGGCCGAGGAGCGTGGTCACCGGGGTCGTCAGGGTGAACTTGCCGTCCTGGGCCAGGCGCAGGATCGCCGCCGCGGTGAGGCTCTTGCTCAGACTCGCGACACGGAACAGCGAGGTCGGCTGCACGCGCGCGATGCGCGCCACCGAGTCGGTGGTGTTGGGGCGGTAGAAGCCGTAACCGCGGGCGGCCAGCAGCTTGCCCTTCCTGGCGACCGCCAGCTGGCCGCAGCCGATGCTCCGCTCGGACATGTACTTCTGCATGGTCTTGTCGAAGGCGGCCAGCTGCGCCGGGATGGTCCCGCTGACCAGGAGGTCCGCCTCGGCCCTGGTGGGCAACGCCAGCGTCACGGTGGCGGCGGCGCCCGCCCTGATGAGGTTCCGACGGCTCAGCACAGTCACTTCTGACCCCCATGTCACATCTGTGTCAAGGAGCAGAATCTTACGGACAAGTGAGTGCTTTTGCCGATTCCATGGGAAGCTAGGCCGTCATCGGCGCGTTACACGTGCTTAGCGACCCTGACATGAGCCCCTGGTTCTCTTGGTGTGTGGACCCTCGGGTAAAATCGGTCCGTTCTAAATGATATTTCCGGACATATTGGAGGGTGTGGATGACGACGGCTGCCCTGCAGACCGTGCTGACCGTCCCCGAGCGCTTCCGCGGCCCCGCGGGCATCGCCAACGGCGGCTGGATCTCCGGCACCGTGGCCGAGGCGCTCAACGGTCTCTCCTCGGCCGTGGAGGTCACGCTGCATGCCCCCACCCCGCTCGAGACCGAGGTCCGTCTGGAGCACGTGGCCAACTCCGCGTCCCTTCACCATGACGGCAAGCTGCTCGTCGAGGCCATCCCGGTCGCCGAGCACCTGACCGGTCCCGGTTTCGTGCCGTTCAACGAGGCCGCCCGCGCCGAGGCCGGCTTCGCCGGCTGGCAGGGCCACGCCTTCCCCGACTGCTTCGCCTGCGGCCTGCGCGAGCCCGGTGACGGCCTGCGCGTCTTCCCCGGCCCGGTCGACGGTGCCGACACCGGCGAGGGCCGCCTCGTCGCGGCCGGGTGGCGCGTGCCGTTCACGGTGACCGACGCCGACGGCGCGGTCCCAGTGTCCGTCGTGGGCGCCGTGCTCGACTGCGTGACCGGGTGGGCCCACTTCGAGCCCGGCGAGTCGGCCCTGCTCGGCCGCCTGACCCTGCAGGTCAACCGGCGCGTCTACCCCGGCGGCACCTACTCCGTCGTCGCCAGGGCCACGGGCCGCGAGGGCCGCAAGCTCTTCGGCGAGAGCGCCATCTACGAGGTGGACGGCACGCCGGTGGCCGCGGCCAAGGCGACCTGGATCGCTCCACGCTAGAACACACCCCGTGGGTGGCCCGCTCGGGCCACCCACGCGCTCGGCTACCCCGTCAGGCGAGCCGATCCGCCTGCTCCGTCAGGCGAGCCGATCTGCCTGCTCCGTCAGGCGAGCGGCGACCAGTGACGCGCACCGGTCGTCGAACAGGATCGTGTAGTGGTTGCAGTCGGGCACCAGCTCCTCGCGCAGCCCCGGCACCCGCGCCGTCCACTCGGCGGCCAGTGCGTCCGGCAGCATCCCCACGTCCTGGTTGAGCAGCCCGCGCGGTGCCCGCAGCAAGGTCGTCGGCGCCTGGACGGCGGCCAGCGCGGCGCCGACGGCGTCGCCGTTGAGCCGCAGCCACCTGCCGTCCTCGCGTACGGCGGCGCCCACCGCCCGCGAGCGCAGCTCCCCCGGTTCTCCCACCAGGTCGTACCTGACGTACTCCTCCGCCTCCGGCGTCCACTGCCCGGCGAAGGCGGGGTGCGCCTTGAAGAAGGCGACGTAGTCGTCGGCCGTGGCGAAGGTCTGGCTCAGCCTGGCGACCGCCGGCCCGAGCGTGGCCTCCATGACGGCGTCCACGTCGGTGCCCGGCGGCAGCGGCGGGAACGGCAGCCCGCCGTCCACCAGCACGACTTTGCCGAAGGGCCGCCGCGCCCCGGCCAGGACGGCCACGTAGGCGCCCATGGAATGCCCGGCGAGCACCGTGTCGGGGCCCGCGCCGACGTGCTCGGCCACCCGCAGCACGTCGTCGGCGTGCCGGGGCAGGCCGTAGGGGCCAGGCAGGTCGCGGCTGTGACCGCGGCCCCGCAGATCCATCGCCACCAGCGACCACTCCTCCGGCAGCCGGCGGGCCACCGCCGCCCACGCCATCAGCGACGCGGTGATGCCGTGGACCGCGATGACGAGCCGGGGACCCGTTCCGAAGGTGGCGATCCGCAGGCCTTCGACATCCTCTTCCCTCATGCGGGCGATCTTACTGAGGAGGGGCAGACCTCCCGGTACGGCAGGCCCGGCACGTACGCCCCCCACTGGGCCGGGGTGAGCGCCCCGCCCGCCCTGGCGCAGACGGCCGCCAGCACCTTGGCCGGGGCCACCGGCTGCTCGCGGACCACCCCCTTCTCGTCCACCGTGAGGACCGACGTGCCGTCGTCGGTGAAGACCACCGACCTGATCCAGCCGCCGCCGTCGGCCTCGGCCCCGCCGGCGTCCGGGTAGCCGCCCAGGCTCACCCCGCTGATCGGGTCGAACAGCAGCAGCCTGGCCTTTCCGCCCACCGCGACCACGTCCTCGGTGGGGGAGTAGGCGGCGGACATGCCGTCGGCGCCCCTCGCGACGGGGCTCAGCCGGCGCCTGGTGGCGGCGTCCCAGAGCGTCACCCGTCCCCGGGAGTCGAGCACGACCAGCTGCCTGCCGGTCCGGGTGAAGAACACCCGCACCCCCTCGCCGCCGAACGGCGCCCTCACGCGCCTGCCGGTCGCCGCGTCGAGGAGTGACTGGCGGGGACCGGTCAGCGCGAGCGTGCGGCCGTCGGGAGAGAGCGCGACGTCGATGATCTCGTCCTGGTCCGTGCTCCACAGCCGCCGCCCGCTCCGCCAGTCCCAGACCTGGGCGGCGTGGTGGCGTACCGACGTGCCGTCGTCGGGGGTGCGCAGCACGACCGCCAGCCGCGCGCCGTCCCGGCTGAAGACGGCCGTCAGCGGTTCCATGCCGCGGACGGCCGGCCGGAACTCGGCGAGCGTGGCCCGTGACGGCACGTCCACGACCCTGATCCTGTCGAGTAGCAGGAGGGCCAGCCGCGTGCCGTCGGGGGAGAAGACGGCCTGGTCGGTGGACGGCAGCGAGCCGAGGACGCCTCCCCCGCGGGTCTGGCGCAGTTCGCCGTCGCTCAGCAGGTGACGGCCGCCGGGGGCGAGCGCCACCGAGGACGGGTGCTCGCCGTCGCGCCAGGCCAGGTCGGACAGGTCCATGGAGAAGACCCGGTCGTCGACGAGGTAGCGGTAGGTGCGGCCGTCGAACGCGCCCTGCGGGAGGTCGGTGTCGGCCGAGTCGCCCCGCACCGGCATGGTGGCGAGCAGCCCCCGATCGCTCATCCGCCAGATCTGGATCATCCGGTGGGAGGCCGAGGCGGCGAACCGGCCGTCCGCGCTGACCGCCACCGATCCCTGGTTCCAGCCGCCGCGCTCGTTCGCGCCGTCGCGCACGCCCAGCCGAACCTCGCGCCTGGTCCGGAGATTGACCAGGTGCAGCTCGCGCGGATGGTCGGCCGTGTCCCACTCGCCCCCGGCGTCGAGCCGGTGCCGGAAGGCGGCGCGGGTCCTGCTCCCGGTACGCGGGTCCCACCGCACGCTGGGCCGCTCGGTCACCGACAGGACGGGGCCGCGTTCGTCGGCGTAGGCGACGGAGGCTCCGGCGTTGACCAGGTCGAGGGTGCGCGGGAAGTCCCACCTCCCGACGAGCCTGCCGCCGCGCAGGTCCCACGCCCTCATGCCCTTGTCGGTGACGGCCGCCAGGGTGCGGCCCGAGGGCGACAGCGCGGCGTCCGCGACCGTCTCGGTGCCGAGCCCGAGAGCGGGGACACCGCCCGCGCTCCGGCCCGTGCGCAGGTCCCACAGCCGCGCCGCGTTCTCGCCGACGCTGAGCAGCGTCCTGCCGTCGGCGCTCAGCCGCCTGACCGTGCCGCCGTCGACGGCGGGATCCTGGAACACCTCCGTCTCCCGCTGCGCCAGCGAGGCCACCAGGCCCGCCCTGGTCTGCGGGGTGTGGTCCAGCGTCCACGCCGCCGCGCTCAACCGCATGGCCAGCCTCGGGTCGGTGCCGCGCGTCGCGGCGGCCAGCGCGGTCAGCCTGGTCGCCTCCGAGCGCTCGAGCTGCCTGGCGATCCGCGCGGCCCGCTCGTCGGCGACCATGCTCTGCTGAACGGCCAGGCCTCCGGCCACCAGGGAGATCACCAGCAGTCCCGCGAGGCTCAGCGAGACGAGCCTGCTCCTCCTGGCCCGGCGCCTGCGCGCCCCCGCCGCGGCGTCGAGGAAGTCGCGCTCGGCGGGGGAGAGGGTGATGTTCCTGCGCGCCGTGGCCGCCCACTGCAGCGCGTTCTCCAGGCTGGAGCCGTGGAACAGGTCGCCGTCCCTGCGGCCACCCTGGTCCCACCGGCGCGACGCCAGCAGGATCTGCCGGTGGACGGCGAGACCGTCCCTGTTGGTGTCGATCCATCGGCGGTACCTCGGCCAGGCGTGCGGCAGCGCCGGACGGGCCAGCCAGATCTCCTCCCCGTCCCGGCCGAGGAGGTAGCCGTACACCTTGAGGATCTTGGTGATGGCGGCCACCTCGGGCAGCGGCCTGCCCTCGACCAGCTCGGCCGTCGCGGCGTGCCGTACGGACAGCTCGCCGTGCTCGTCCACGGTCACCAGGCGCAGGAACACCTCGGGCGCCAGCTCCCGCTCGGCCGGGTCGAGCAGCGCGTAGGCCTCCTCGGCCAGCGTGCCCAGCGCGGGATCGTCGGCGGTGCCGCTGACCAGCGCGGCCTGCTTCCCGCCCCTGGCCAGCAGCCGCGCGGTGCCGATCCCCGCCTCGCCGCTGACCAGCGCGAGTAACAGCCGGCGGGCGACCGGCCGCTGCGCGGGCTCCTTGCCGAGCGCGGCGGCGACCAGCGGGCGCAGCGGCTCGGGCAGCGCGCCGAGGTCGGGAACGGACGACAGCACCCTGTGCATGACCCCGCCCAGGCTGTCGGCCTGGAACGGGTCGGCGCCCGTCGCGGCGAACAGCATGATGGCGCCCCAGGCGAACACGTCGGCGGGGGCGCCGGCCCGCTGTCCGGTGAACACCTCGGGCGCCATGTAGCTGGGCGTGCCCTTGACCAGGCCGGTGTCGGTGAGCGACATCTCCTCGGTCCTGGCGATGCCGAAGTCGATGACGCGAGGTCCGTCGGGGCCCAGCAGCACGTTGTCGGGCTTGAGGTCCCGGTGCACGACGCCCGCCTCGTGGATGGCGGTCAGCGCGGTCGCCACCGCGGTGGCCAGCCTGACCAGGTCGCCGCCCGCGAACCTGCGGCCGTCCGCGACCGCCCTGCGCAGGCTCGGCCCCTCCACGTACTCGCTGACGATGTACGGCCGCGGCCCGTCCAACTCGGCGGCGATCACCTTGGCCGTGCAGAAGGAGGCCACCCGCTGGGCCGCCTCCGCCTCCCTGCCCAGCTGGGCCGCCTGGTCGCCGTGCAGCACCTTGACCGCGACCCGCCGGCCGTCCTCCGCGTACGCCTCGTACACCACGCCCTGGCCGCCCGCGCCGAGCCTGGCGGCCAGCCAGTAGCCGCCGAGCCGCTGCGGGTCCCCGTCGATCAGTGCCGTCGCCATGCCGCCGTCCCCGTGATCGTGATCTCTGTGGCGTTTGATGCGCAAGCTGGGTACAAGGTTCGATCTGGTGTTATCGGGATGGCCGGGTGACACTGGAGTCTTCCCCCACGAAGGGTGCCCGCGATGAGCAAGCGCTCACGCCGGCGTCGCGCGCTGACCAGCGGCGCGCCCGCCTGGATGCCGGGGTTCGGCCCTGGCGAGCCGCACTGGACCGACGACTTTCCCGGTGATCCCGGTGATTCCGGTTCCGGTGATTCCCCCGGCGAACCGCCGGGAGGCGAGGGTGGCGTCAGGGAGCCCAGGCGGCCCAGGCCGACGCTCCCCGGGATGCCGGAGTACATGGCCGAGCCCGACCCGCCTGTGCGGATAAAGGTCGGATAATGCGCGTATGCGCATCACTGTCATCGAGCACGAGGCCGGCGCCGGTCTGGGGTACTTAGCGGAATGGCTCGGCGTCGACGTGCGGGTCGTCCGGCCGTACCTGGGTGAGGAGGTGCCGGCGCGCGCCGAGGACGGGCTGATCGTGCTCGGCGGCGAGGCGTCCGCCTGGGACGACGCGGGTTACCCGTGGCTGCCCGCCACCCGCGAGCTGCTGCGGGCCGGCGTGGCCGACGGCACGCCCACGCTGGGCATCTGCCTGGGCGCCCAGCTCATGACGATCGCCTGCGGCGGCACGGTGGAGCGCGGCGGCGACGGGCTCGAGGTGGGCGCCCGTGAGGTGGTGGCGCTGCCGGCGGCGGCCGGCGACGCGCTGCTGGGCGGCCTGGACAGGGCCGTGGCCGTGCAGTACCACCAGGACGTCATGACCGTGCTGCCCGAGGGGGCGGTGCTCCTCGCCACCGGCGAGCAGTACCCCCACCAGGCCTACCGCCTCGGCGAGCGGGCGTGGGCGGTGCAGTTCCACCCCGAGGCCACGCCCGAGATCTTCGCGGGCTGGAACTCTCCCGAGGACCTGGTGGTCGAGGTCAAGCTGGCCGAGGAGGACCTGGTCGCCGCGTGGCGGCCGCTGGCCGAGGCGTTCGGCGAGGTGGTCAGAACCAGCGGTCGCGCCACCGCGTGAGCGCGCGGGCGCGCGGCCTGGTGAGCACGTGCGCGGCCGTGTGGACGCCGCCGAGCGCCAGCGGCAGCAGCAGCCAGCTCGAGGCGGGCAGCCGCTTGTCCTCCAGCCGCCGCCATGCCCACACCGAGTACGGGATCACCACCAGCGGCGCGGTGACCACGCCGGGCGTGTAGCCACGCACGGTCGCCGCCTGGGCCAGGTGCATGACCCCGTGCGCGCCGAACGCCGCCAGCGCCGCCTTGTAGAAGCCGCTGCGAGGCCCGCTGGCCGCGGCGGCGGCCACGACCCCGCCCATGAGACCGATGGCGACGTTGACGTGCCGCTGGTCGACGTCCATGGCCTCCCACACCCGGTCGGGCACCCAGGGGAAGCGTTCCGCGAGTCGCGGACGCGCCCTGCGGGCCCAGCCCGCCATCGTGGCCAGTTCCTCGGCGTCGTGCAGCGCCCAGGCGGCGAGCAGTCCCCATGCGGGCATGACCTCTCCTCTCCCTTAATGCAACGCAACGTTGCGTTGCAGTTCTCACTATACGCGGAGCTGACAAGATGAGAAGGTGCCGAGGATCGAGTCCACCGCCGCCCGCCTGGCCAAGCTCGGCTTCGCCGACGCGGCCCGCGCCGAACGCCTGGTCGCGGAGATCGACGGGCCATGGCTGCTCGACGCCTTCGCCGCCGTCGCCGATCCCGACCTGGCCCTGCTGTCGCTGACCCGGCTCGCCGAGCGCGACCCCGCCGTGCTGGACGCGCTGCGATCGGACGAAGGACTGCGCGCGCGGCTGCTCGGCGTGCTCGGGCTCAGCGCGGCGCTGGGCGAGCACCTGATCACCCACCCAGGCCAGTGGCGTTCGCTGGCGGGGGAGCCGGCGCCGGCCAGGCCGGGGGAGGAGGAGCTGCGCGCCGCGCTGCTGCGCGCCGTAGGCGCCGACCCTGAGGCACCCGAGCCCGGCCCGACCGCCTCCCACCAGGGCGCGAAGCAGGCGCTGCAGTCCGCCTACCGGCAGCGCCTGCTGCTCCTGGCCGCCCGCGACGTCACCGGCGCCGCCTCCTTCGCCGAGGTCACCGCCGAGCTGTCCGACCTGGCCGGGGCCGCCCTCGAGGCGGGCCTGGCCGTGGCGCGGGCCGAGGTCGACTCCACCGGCGTACGGCTGGCCGTCATCGGCATGGGCAAGTGCGGCGCCCGCGAGCTCAACTACATCAGCGACGTCGACGTCGTCTTCGTGGCCGAGCCCGCCGACGGCGCCGACGAGACCAAGGCGCTGCGCACCGCCACACGCCTGGCGCAGGCGATGATGCGCGCCTGCTCCGCCCTGTGGGAGGTCGACGCGGGCCTGCGCCCCGAGGGCCGCGCGGGCCCCCTGGTGCGCACGCTCGGCAGCCACCTGGCCTACTACCAGCGGTGGGCCAAGACCTGGGAGTTCCAGGCGCTGCTCAAGGCCAGGCCCGTCGCCGGCGACACCGCCCTCGGCGCCGCCTACGTCTCCGCGGTCGACGAGCTGGTCTGGAACGCCGCCGCCAGGGAGAACTTCGTCGAGGACGTCCAGGCGATGCGCCGCCGCGTCGAGGCGCACGTCAGCGAGGAGGGCGACCGGCAGCTCAAGCTCGGCCCCGGCGGTCTGCGCGACATCGAGTTCGCCGTCCAGCTGCTGCAGCTCGTGCACGGGCGGCTCGACCCGCTGCTGCGCCGCAGGGCCACGCTGCCCGCCCTGGCCGCCCTCTCCCGCGGCGGCTACGTCGGCAGGGACGACGCCAGGGGCCTGGCCGAGGCCTACACCTTCCTGCGCCAGGTCGAGCACCTGCTGCAGCTGCACCGGCTGCGCCGTACCCATGTCGTGCCCTCGGGCAGTGACGACCTGCGCAGGCTCGGCAGGGCGCTCAAGCTGGGCCCCGACCCCGCCGCCGCGTTCACCCGGCAGTGGAAGAAGCACGCGATGGAGGCGCGGCGGCTGCACGAGAAGCTGTTCTACCGGCCGCTCCTGCAGGCCGTCGCCAGGCTGCCCGACACCGAGGCACGGCTGTCCACCGCCGCGGCGACCGCCCGCCTGCAGGCGCTCGGCTACCACGACCCCGCCGGGGCGCTGCGCCACATCGCCGCGCTCACCACCGGCGTCTCCAGGCGCGCGGCCATCCAGCGCACCCTGCTGCCGGTCATGCTGGGCTGGTTCGCCGACGCCCCCGACCCCGACGCGGGCCTGCTCGGCTTCCGCCAGGTCAGCGACCGGCTCGGCACCACACCGTGGTACCTGAGGCTGCTGCGCGACGAGACCGCGGTGGCCGCCCGCATGGCGCGCGTCCTCGGCACCAGCCGCTACGCCACCGACCTGCTCACCCGCGCCCCCGAGGGCGTCGCCATGCTCGGCTCCGACGCCGACCTGCGGCCCCGTCCGGTCGCGGCGCTGCGCGCCGAGGCGGCGGCGGCCGTCTCCCGGCACACCGACGCCGAGGCCACCGTCGCCGCCGTGCGGGCGCTGCGCCGCAGGGAGCTGTTCCGTACGGCGGTCGCCGACCTGTCGGGCCTGACCGACATCGAAACGGTCGGCGTCGCGCTGTCGGAGCTGAACGACGTGACGATCCAGGCCGCGCTCGACGCCGCGCTGGCCAAGGTCCGGGCGGAGCGCAGGGGCGAGCCGCTCGGCGCGTTCGCCGTCATCGCCATGGGCCGGCTGGGCGGCATGGAGTGCTCCTACGCCAGCGACGCCGACGTCATGTTCGTCGCCGAACGCCCGGAGGCGGGCTTCGCCGTGGCCAACGAACTGCGGCGGCTGCTGTCGCTGCCCGCGCCCGACCCGCCGCTCCCGATCGACCCCGACCTGCGGCCCGAGGGCAGGCAGGGCCCGCTGGTGCGCACCCTGGCCTCCTACCGCGCCTACTACGCCCGCTGGTCCTCGCCGTGGGAGTCGCAGGCCCTGCTGCGTGCCCGCTTCTGCGCGGGCGACGCCGAGCTCGGCGCGGCGTTCGTCGAGATGATCGACGACCTGCGCCACCCGCCCGGCGGCCTGCCCCAGGAGTCCGTGCGCGAGATCCGCAGGCTGAAGGCGCGCATGGAGGCCGAGCGGCTGCCTCGCGGAGCCGACCCCACGCTGCACACCAAGCTCGGCAGGGGCGGGCTGTCGGACGTCGAGTGGGTGGCCCAGCTCCTGCAACTCCGGCACGCCGCCACGGAGCCCGCGCTGCGCACGACCAGGACGCTCGAAGCCCTGCGCGCGGCCGCCTCCCGCGGGCTGCTCGACCCGGCCGACGCCGAGGTGCTGGCCGACAGCTGGCGCTTCGCCTCCCGCATCCGCGACGCGATCATGCTCGTGAAGGGAAGGGCGGGCGACATGGTGCCGTCCGGCGCGCACGAGCGCCGCCTGCTCGCCAGGACGCTCGGCTACCCGCCCGACGGCTCGGAGGACTTCGTCAACGACTACCGCAGGGTGACCCGCCGCGCCCGCCAGGTGGTGGAGCGCGTCTTCTACTGACGCGCCTTTCACCGGCCTGTGTGGGTGAAAGGCGTTGCGTGCGGCGAGCCAGGCGTGTATCACGGCGTGGGGTGATCGCTTTGCTGTCTCTTTACGTCGATCTCGCGCTCGGTCTCGTGCTGTGCTTCCTGCTGCTGTCGCTCCTGGTCAGCGGCCTCAACGAGGGTTTCGTCCGGCTGCTGTCGATCCGCAGCAAGTTCCTGTGGGCCTACCTGAGGGACACCATGGACGGCGCCGACTCCTCCGGCAGGGCGTGGCTGCCCAGCAAGGTCGCCGACGTCTTCGCGAAGCTGCCGTTCACCCACGACCCCAGGCCCGAGCACAGCCAGCTGCCCGCGCCGGCCGAGGTCGCGCCGGTGCCGGCCGAGGAGAACGCGGCGAAGGAGGCCATGACCACGCTGTTCTACCAGCGGGTCCGCGAGATCGACCATCCCAAGACCGGCCGGACCAGCATCGCCAACATCCCCCCTGAACGGTTCGCCGTCGCCATGATGGAGATGGCCTCGGCGGAGAAGGACGGCGTCGAAGGGCTGCTGGCCAAGCTCAAGGGCATCGGCAGCCCGCTCCACGGCCACCTGCAGGGCCTGTGGGAGGGCGCCCAGCGCGACCTCGACCGCTTCCGGCAGGGCGTCGAGACCTGGTTCGACGCCGAGATGCAGCGCCTGTCCATGCTGTACAAGCGCTACGTCAAGTGGGTCGTCGGCGTCCTCGGGCTGGTCGTCGTGCTGCTGTTCAGCATGGACGGCCTGGAGTACGCCAAGACGCTGCTGCGCGACAACGCCTACCGCTCGGCGGTCTCGGCGATCGCGGGAAGCGGCGCCGAGCAGATCGAACCGCTGCGCCAGGAGTGCGACACGCCGGGCAACCCCTACCTGTGCGTCACGGAGACCCTCAGCTCGCCCGCCCTGGTCAAGGTCTTCGACCACGCCATCGTCAGCGTCGTCATCCCCGAGGAGGGCGACCCGTCCCTCTCGTGGAACGGCCCGGTCTGGTGGTCGCGCCTGACCACGCTCAGCCACTGGCCCGGCTTCCTGCTCACCTACGTGGCGCTGCTGTTCGGCGCGCCCTTCTGGTGGGATCTCTTCCGCCGCATCACCGGCCTGCGCTCCCCGAAGTAAGATCAGCCCACTCCCCCCATGGTCTTCAGGGAGGAGTCCTCACATGTGGTTGATCGCCGGGATCGTCATCCTGTCGAGCGTCGCGGCGCCGGTGCCCGACGTCGCCGGCCAGGGCCTGGTGCAGGCGCTGGGCGAGCTCAGGGACGCGGGATACGAGCGCGTCAGGACCGTCGACGTCAGCGGTCGCGGGCGGGTCGTGGTCGTGCGCCGCGACTGGAAGGTCTGCGCTCAGCGGCCGACGGCCGGACAGACGCCGGACAGGCAGCGGGTGGAGCTGGCGGTGGTGAAGGCGAACGAGACCTGTCCCGTCCGCGAGAGCCCGCAGGTGGCGCCGGGGCTCATGCCCGACCTCGCGGGCAAGAGCGTCCGCGTCGCCCGCCGGTCGCTGCCCGGTCGTACGACGATCAGGATCAATGACGCCACGGGGCGCAACCGCCTCGTCTTCTGGGACACCGCCTGGCAGGTGTGCACCCAGCGGCCGGCCCCTGCCGCGCCGCTGACCGGTCCCGTCACGCTCGGCGTGGTCAAGTACGGCGAGTCCTGCCCCTGACCGCACGCCGCCGAAGGCCCGCCTCGCCGTCCCGCCGTCGGGTACGGCGAGGCGGGCACCCCGGGCGCGCGTTCACGGGCTCGTCAGCCCTGGAGTTCCGTCAAGCGCGCCCGGGCCCCGGCGAGCCCCTCCAGCAGGTCCGCGTCCGCCATGCCCGCGGCGACCAGATCCTCGTACGACCTTTTGAATGCGCCGCTGGAGATGCGGGGCGCCTTTTCGTGTTCACGGCACGGTGGCCAGGCGGGCAGGTCCCAGGACGGGCCGTCCGGTTCGCCCAGCCAGACGTGTTGGCGCTCTGGGGCGACCGTGAGCCCGAACGCCGACTGGTGCGGTGATCAAGATCGTCCGCACGCGACTCCTGTGGACGCTAGTCAGCGAAAAGTGGTTGTTGGCTACCTTGAGTAAGGTTTACATTACACTGAGCAATGCTGTGGCGTCGTAACGGCAGGGGTCGCGCCAGGCCGGTGACGCCCCTGGAGGAGGTCAGTGTGCGCAAGCTGTTGGTGACATCGCTGGTCAGCGCGCTCTTCGTGGCTGCAGCCAGTGCCGCGGCCCAGGCCGAGCCGGCACGCTGGAGTGGCTGTCCCATCAATGAGTTCTGCGTCTGGGAGGGGCCCCACGGTACCGGCAGGGTCGCGACTTTCCGCACCGGAAGTTTCAACCTCGCCGCCCAAGGGCTACACGATGGCGCCAGGTCGGCATGGAATCGCACCGACGTGAGATGGTGCTGGAACGACGTGCCCACGGAAGTGTTCATCGATCACCAGAAACAAGTTCTTTTCGCTGGGAGGATCGAAGACTCCGGGCCACTCACCCCTATAAAGGCGGTACACCGCTTCGACGTGTTCCGCTGCCCTTTCGGCCCCTCCTAGGGGAGGATCAAGGCTCGTCAGTATCGGCTCCTGCCGCCGCAGGCACCAGTACGGAAACGGCCCGGCATCGATCACGATGCCGGGCCGTCTTGTTCCGGCTGACGTTGCTCAGCAACTACGAACAACAACAACCAACGGCAACGTTTTCCAGCTCATTGCCGGTTTCCCGGAAGATCGCCGAGGCCGGAAAACGTCGTCACACGTCGTAGTACATCTCGAACTCGTGCGGGTGCGGGCGCAGCCTGATCGGGTCGACCTCGTTCTCCCGCTTGTAGGCGATCCACGTCTCGATGAGGTCGGGCGTGAACACGCCGCCCTCCAGCAGGTAGTCGTGGTCGGCCTCGAGGGCGTCGAGCACCTCGGGCAGCGAGGCGGGCACCTGCGGCACCTGGCGGGCCTCCTCGGGCGGAAGCTCGTAGAGGTCCTTGTCGACCGGCTCCGGCGGCTCGATCTTGTTGCGGATGCCGTCGATGCCGGCCATGAGCATCGCCGCGAACGCGAAGTACGGGTTGCACGACGGGTCGGGCACCCGGAACTCGATGCGCTTGGCCTTCGGGTTGGACCCGGTGATCGGGATGCGCACGCAGGCCGAGCGGTTGCGCTGCGAGTAGACCAGGTTGACCGGCGCCTCGTAGCCGGGCACGAGCCGGTGGTAGGAGTTGACCGTCGGGTTGGTGAAGGCCAGCAGCGACGGGGCGTGCCTGAGCAGGCCGCCGATGTAGTAGCGGGCGGTGTCGGACAGGCCCGCGTAGCCCACCTCGTCGTAGAACAGCGGCGAGCCGTCCTTCCACAGCGACTGGTGGCAGTGCATGCCGGAGCCGTTGTCACCGAAGATCGGCTTGGGCATGAAGGTGACCGTGTGGCCGTACTCCAGCGCCGTGCTCTTGATGACGTACTTGTAGAGCATCAGGTTGTCGGCGGTCTTCAGCAGCGTGCCGAACTTGAAGTCGATCTCGGCCTGGCCGGCGGTGCCCACCTCGTGGTGCTGCATCTCGACGTCGATGCCGCACTCGATGAGGTTGCGGACCATCTCGGAGCGCAGGTCGGTGAAGTGGTCCATCGGCGGGACGGGGAAGTAGCCGCCCTTGTAGCGGGGCTTGTAGCCGAGGTTGCCGCCCTCGGCCGCCTTGCCGGTGTTCCAGGCGCCCTCGATGGAGTCGACGTAGTAGTAACTCGAGTGCTGGTTCGTCTCGAAGCGGACGTCGTCGAAGATGTAGAACTCCGCCTCGGGGCCGAAGTAGGCGGTGTCGGCGATGCCCGTGCCCCTGAGGTACTCCTCGGCCTTGCGGGCGACGTTGCGCGGGTCGCGGCTGTAGGCCTCACCGGTCAGCGGGTCGTGCACGAAGAAGTTGATGTTGAGCGTCTTGTGCTGACGGAACGGGTCGAGCACGGCGCTGGTGGGATCGGGCAGCAGGAGCATGTCCGACTCGTGGATGGCCTGGAAACCGCGGATCGACGAGCCGTCGAACATGAGGCCGTCGGAGAAAACGTTGGAACTGAAGTTCTCCACAGGAAAGGTGAAGTGGTGCGTCGTTCCCGGCAGGTCGGTGAACCTGACATCGACGAACTGCACCCCTTCGTCCCCAATGAACTTCAGGACGTCGTCGGCGGAGTTAAACACTCTCGAACCTCCCGGGGCATGGGCTATCAGGCAGACCCTAGGCGTCGGCCGTTTCCGGCCCGTGTCCCGATTGTTTCGCATGTGTTAAGGGGGGCCCGGCCCGCCGCGCCGCCCGGTCCTCCCGTTTCAGGACCCTTCGGCGTGTCCCGGCCCAGGAACGAGGACGGCGGGCGGCTCCTGCCGTACGGCGGGCACGATGTCCGTCAGCAGTTCGGGCCAGGCCGCCACGAGCACCGCCGCGCCCGCGACGACGGCGACGACGATCCACGCCGCGAGCCACACGCGCCGCCGTGGCCGGGTCCGCCGGGGCGAGCGCACCCCTTTGGTGGCCGCCGCGCGCATCCTGCGCCGCTCGTCCTCGCCGATCTGCGCGACGACCGCGTCGAAGCGGGCGTGTAGATCGTCCCCTGTCATCCCTAACCCCCGTTCCGCGGAAGCCGGACGGCGCCGCCCAACCGGCCCATGATGCTGGTGTGACCCCCCTGGGCAGAAGCGCGATCAGATCACGATGTACGGCTGGCGTGACCGGCCACCCCGCCGGATACCGTTGATGCATGAGCAGCAAGGAGCAGCACCCCCGGTGGACCCAGACCTGGCTGGGCGGGGTGAGGTCCGCCGGCGTCGACCTCGGCTACCCGGGTGAGCGCCTCGGGCTGCCCGAGGAGGGCAGTGGCTCGGTGGCCAGGTTCGGCCGCCGGATCGGCGCGCTGGTCATCGACTGGCTCATCTGCACCTGGGCGATCGCCCAGGCGTTGCTGCGGGTCAACCCCGCCGAGTCGCCCTGGGTGCCGGTGGCGATCTTCGCGGTGCAGTACCTGCTGCTCGTCGGGTTCCTGGGGCAGACCTTCGGGCACCGCCTGCTGGGCATCAGGGTCGCCGCGATGGACGGCGGGCGGCCGCGGTGGTTCCCCGTGCTGGTCCGCACGATCCTGCTGTGCCTGGCCGTCCCTGCGGTGATCTTCGACCGCGACCAGCGCGGCGTCCACGACCGCGTCTCCAACACCGTGGTCGTCCGCATGTAGCGTCTCCCGCGTCGGCCTGCGACACCCCGTCTCCCGCGTCGGCCCGCGACACCCCGTCTCCCGCGTCGGCCCGCGACACCCCGTCTCCCGCGTCGGCCCGCGACACCCCGTCTCCCGCGTCGGCCCGCGACACCCCGCCTCCTGCGCCGGTCACCGGGGCCGCGCCGTCATGTGCGCGCCCCGCCCGGCTTCTCCCTGTGCCCTCATCGGCTTCGCCGTGCTGCCCTTTCATCAGAAAAACGCCACATCCGGTGGTCGTTGACCAAAAGGTGATCTGCGCGGGCGTTGACAACGTTGTCTATCCGAAGGATCTTCGGTGACAACGTTGTCAGCTTCCTCGGAGGTCCCGGCATGCGGAGAGCACACCTGGCTGCGTTGGCGAGCGCCCTGGTCCTGGCGTTACCCGGGGTGGCGCTGGCCGACCCGCCACCCTCGCCACTCCCCTCGGACGCACCGTCCGCCACCCCCACCCCGCCCCCACCCCCGCCCGAGGTCACCCCGCCTCCATCCGCCCGCAGGGCGCAGGTCGACCTCGCCCCCGCCGACGCGCTCTTCCACAGCTCCTTCGAACCCGGCCAGCCGCAGCCCACCTGGGTCAACACGGTCGACGAGGTCAAGGGCGCCGAAGGCGTCACCGGCGGCACGACCGGCGGCATCCCCGGCAACATCACCGACGAGGTCGTCGAGGTGAACGCCAGCGGCGAGTTCAGCGCCGCCGGTGAGGTGAAGGAGAACCTCTTCGACGGCGACGTCAACACCAAGTGGCTGGTCTTCGCCGGCACCGGCTGGGTGTCGGCGAAGCTGTCCAAGCCCATCAGGGTCGCCCGCTACGCGCTGGCCTCCGCCAACGACGCGCCCGAGCGGGACCCGCGCGACTGGGCGCTCGAAGGCTCCGCCGACGGCCGGACGTGGACCGCCGTCGACACCCGCGCGGGAGAGGTGTTCGACGCCAGGCTGAAGACCCGCGAGTTCGTGGTCGCCAACCCCGGCGCCTACCTGTACTACCGGCTGAACGTCACGCGCAACGGCTCGGGCGGCATCGTCCAGCTCGCCGAGCTGCAGCTGTCGGACGGCGACACCGCGCCCAAGCCGCCCTCCGACATGCGCAGCCTGGTCAGCGGCGGCCCGAGCGGCGGGTTCACCGCCAAGCCGCGCGCCGGCTACACGGGCCTGAAGGCGCTGCGCTACTCCGGCAGCACCACGACCGAGCGGGGCGGCCGCTCCACCAACAAGCTCTTCGAGGTCGACGTCCCCGTCGGCCCCGACACCGAGCTGTCCTACAAGATCTTCCCCGAGTTCACCGGCGCCGACCTGCGCTATCCCAGCACCTACGCCGGACTCGACCTCGCCTTCTCCGACGGCACCTACCTCAGCGACCTGCAGGCCCGCGACCACCACGGCACCAGGGCCGCCGCCCGCGCCCAGGGCGAGTCGAAGACGCTCTACGCCGACCAGTGGAACAACAAGCGCGTACGGCTCGGCGAGATCGCCAAGGGCAAGCGCGTCACGCGTATCCTGGTCGCCTTCGACGCCCCGGTGGGGCCGCTGCCGTTCAAGGGTTTCGTCGACGACATCACGCTGGCCGACATCAGGGCGCAGGCCCCGTCGAGCGTCGCCGACCACGTGATCACGACCAGGGGCACCCATTCCACCGGCGGCTTCTCGCGCGGCAACACCTTCCCCGCCACCGCCGTCCCCCACGGCTTCAACTTCTGGACCCCGATGACCGGGTCCGGCTCCAACTCCTGGCTGTACGAGTACCACCGCAACGGCAACCCCGACAACATCCCCACCATCCAGGCGTTCGCCGCCAGTCACGAGCCGAGCCCGTGGATGGGCGACCGGCAGTCCTTCCAGGTCATGCCGTCACTGCTGGCCGTCCCCACCCCTGACAGGGTGGCCCGAGCCACCCCGTTCACCCACGTCAGGGAGACTGCCAGGCCGTACTACTACGCGGTCGACCTGCTCAACGGCATCCGCACCGAGATCGCCCCCGCCGACCACGCGGCGGTCTTCCGCTTCACCTTCCCCGAGGAGCGGGGCAGCCTGATCTTCGACAACTACAACAACGACGGCGGCCTGACGATCGACGGGGGAGTGGTCACCGGTTTCACCGACGCCCGCAGCGGGCTGTCGGCCGGCGCGACCAGGATGTTCGTCTACGCCGTCTTCGACCAGACCCCGACCGGCGGCGGCAAGCTCACCGGGGCGGGGCGCGACAACGTCACCGGCTACCTGGCCTTCGGCGCCAAACAGGTGACCATGCGCATCGCCACCTCCTTCATCAGCGTCGCGCAGGCCAAGCGCAACCTGGAACTGGAGGCCGGCGGCTTCGAGGAGGTCAAGGCGCGGGCGAAGAAGGCGTGGGAGGACAAGCTCGGCGTCATCGAGGTGGAGGGCGCCACGGACGACCAGCTGACCACGCTCTACTCCAACCTCTACCGTCTGTTCCTGTATCCGAACTCGGGCTTCGAGAACACCCCCGAGGGCCCTCGTTACGCCAGCCCGGTGGCGCCGCGCACCGGCGCCGACACGCCGACCCAGACCGGGGCCAAGGTGGTCGCCGGCAAGATCTACGTCAACAACGGCTTCTGGGACACCTACCGGACCACCTGGCCCGCCTACACCCTGCTCAGCCCCGGTACGGCGGGCGAGCTGATCGACGGATTCGTCCAGCAGTACCGCGACGGCGGCTGGATCGCCAGGTGGTCGTCGCCCGGCTACGCCGACCTGATGGTCGGCACCAGCTCCGACGTGGCCTTCGCCGACGCCTACGTCAAGGGTGTGCGCGGCTTCGACGTCAAGGGCGCCTACGAGGCGGCGCTGAAGAACGCCACCGTCGTGCCGCCCAACGCCGCCGTCGGCCGCAAGGGCATGCAGACCTCGGTCTTCCGCGGCTACACCGCGAGGGACGAGGTGGGCGAGGCCATGTCGTGGGCCGTCGACGGCTACATCAACGACTTCGGGATCGCCGGCATGGCGCAGGCGCTCGGCCGTACGGAGGAGGCGGAGTACTTCCGGTCCAGGGCGCTCAACTACGTCACCATGTTCGACCCCGCGGTCGGCTTCTTCCAGGGCCGCGACTCCAGCGGCGCGTGGCGCTGGACGCCCTCGCAGTACGACCCGCGCGTGTGGGGCCACGACTACACCGAGACCAACGGCTGGAACATGGCCTTCCACGCCCCGCAGGACGGGGTCGGTCTCGCCGCCCTGTACGGCGGGCGCGCCGGCCTGGCCAAGAAGCTCGACGACTTCTTCGCGAGCCAGGAGACCGCGACGTTCCCCGGCTCCTACGGCGGCATCATCCACGAGATGCGCGAGGCCAGGGACGTCAGGATGGGCCAGTACGGCCACAGCAACCAGCCCTCCCACCACGTCATCTACATGTACGACTACGCGGGCCAGCCGTGGAAGGCGCAGGCCAAGGCGCGGGAGGCGCTGTCGCGGCTCTACCTCGGCAGCGAGATCGGCCAGGGCTATCCGGGCGACGAGGACAACGGCGAGATGTCGGCCTGGTACCTCTTCAGCGCGCTCGGCTTCTACCCGCTCCAGGTGGGCAGCCCGCACTACGCGGTCGGCTCGCCGCTGTTCACCAAGGCCACCGTGCACCTGCCCGGCGGTAGGAAGCTGGTCGTCAACGCGCCGGAGAACAGCGCCCGCAACGTCTACGTCCAGGGGCTCAAGGTGAACGGCAAGGCGTGGACCTCCACCTCGCTGCCGCACGACGTCCTGGCCGAGGGCGCGGTGCTCGACTTCGCCATGGGGCCCGAGCCCTCCACGTGGGGCACGCCGCTGCAGTCGATCACCCCCGAGGGGCAGTCGCCGCGGCCGATGCGCGACATCCCGGTCACCGGCGGCCCCGCCGCGCTCTCGGACGACACCTCGGCCACCGCGGCGGTGTTCAGCGGCCCCGTCACGCTGACCGCGGCGGGCCGCCAGCCGGTCACCTTCTACACGCTCACCTCGGCCGCCTCCTCGGCCCCGAGGGCGTGGAAGCTGGAGGGCTCCTACGACGGCACCACCTGGAGCGTCATCGACGAGCGCAAGGAGGAGAGCTTCGCCTGGCAGAAGCAGACCAGACCCTTCAAGATCGCCAATCCGGGCCGGTTCGGCCACTACCGCTTCACGACCTCCGGGACCGTCGCCGAGCTGGAACTGCTGGCCGTACCCGACCAGGCCTGTTCGAGGACCGTCAGCGGCACCCACCGGGGCCCGCTGGTCGTGGCCGAGGGCGTCACCTGCCTGGCCGAGGACGCCACCGTCACCGGCCCCGTCACGGTACGGCAGGGCGCCGGCCTGCTGGCGAAGGACGCCACGATCAAGGGGCCGGTCACCGCGCACCAGGCCGCCGCGCTCGTCCTCACCGGTTCCTCGGTGGGCGGTCCGGTGAGCGTCTCGGGCGTGCACGGCGAGGTGAGCCTGGAGGCGGCCGAGGTCCACGGCCCCGTCACGCTGACCCGCAACTCCGCCCCGCTGGTCAGCGCCAGCACCGTCGGCGGCCCGCTCACCTGCGCGGGCAACGATCCGGCGATGCGCGACAACGGGCTGCCGAACGCGGTCCGAGGCCCGGTGACCTGCTGACCGCCGCGCTCCCGGCCCGGCCGGACACCGGGAGCGCACCAGCACAGCCGCGGGGCCGCCGCCCCCCCGGCGCCGCGCGCGGCGGGGGGGGGCCCCGGCTCAGGGGGAGATGGCCGGGGCCC
>NZ_JBEXMT010000017.1:156408-201220 GCF_040610675.1 Nonomuraea sp. NPDC003804 | reverse complement strand
GAGATGCGGGTCGCCTTCCCCGCGCTGGTCAACCGCTTCCCCACGCTGCGCCTGGCCGTACCGGCCGACGAGGTCGCCCTGCGCCCGGAGACCGCCGACATCTACGGGGTCAAGAGCCTCCCTGTCACCTGGGACGCGTGACCACGAACTGACGACAGGCGAGGGTTCGTACGGGCCGGACGCTTCACCGCCTCCATCGCTCGCGGCTGACCAGCCCCTCTCCCATGTCGTGCCGCGCTCGAACAGTCGGTTACGCGGACCGGCCCGGTCGATCAGAGCGCCCGTCTTCTCCAGCTCTCTGAGTTTCAGCTCTCCAGAAAGGAATCCGAGCATGGCAGACACAACAAGCGGGACACCCGAACAGGGACACGTCGGGCGTCGGACCGTGTTGCGGGGCGTGCTGGGCGCCGGCGCGCTCGCCGGCGCACATGCCGCCCTCCCCGGCCGCGCCTACGCCTCCGTGAGCGGTGGTGGTGGCGATGGCGAGCGCGGTGTCGAGCACGGCTGGGGAAAGGTCGCCGACGCGTTCCGCGCGAACTTCAGAAACCCTGGCGAGGTCGGTGCGGCGTGCAGCGTCTACGTGGGCGGCCGCCCCGTGGTCAACCTGTGGGGCGGCCTCGCCGATCGCGAGGCGAATCGGCCGTGGCGCAGGAACACCATCGTCCAGGTGGCCTCCACGACGAAAGGCGCCACCGCCATCTGCGCCCACATGCTCGTCCAGCGCGGTGAGCTGGATCTGGACGCCCCGGTGGCCCGGTACTGGCCGGAGTTCGGCGCCGCCGGCAAGGAGCAGATCCCGGTGCGCTGGTTACTGTCGCACCAGGCCGGCCTGCCGATCGTCGACGGGCCGCTGACGTTCGAGCAGGCGTGCGCCTGGCACCCGGTCATCCGCGCGCTCGAGGCGCAGAAGCCGCTGTGGCAGCCGGGCACCGAGCACGTGTATCACAGCGTCACGTACGGGTTCCTGGTCGGGGAGGTCGTACGCCGGATCACCGGCAAGTCGCTCGGCACGTTCTTCGCCGAGGAGGTGGCCGCACCTCTCGGGCTGAGCGCCTGGATCGGGCTGCCCGAGAAGGAAGAGAAGCGGGTGGCCCGGCTCCACGATGCCGCGCCGTTCAGCGTGGAGGAACTGCTGGCCGGGCTGATCGCGACGACCGGGCTCGATGCGGAGACGGTCACCGCCTGGGTGAACGCCGTGTGGGCTGCGGGTTCGGTCCAGGCCCGCGCCGGCGAGCTCGGCGGCGCCTTGACCAACCCCGAGGTCTACGGCACGCGTGCCTGGCGCGCGGCCGAGTTCCCAGCCGCGAACATGCTCGCGGATGCCCGATCGGTGGCGCGGATGTATGCCGCCACGGTCAGCGACGTCGATGGGGTGCGGCTGCTCGAACCGTCGACGGTCGAGAGGATGACCGTCGTCCAGACCGACAGGACGCCGATGCACGGACTGCCGCCGGGGCTGAACCTCCCGGCCGACCGCTCCTTCTACATGTCGCTCGGGTTCTGGCGGGCCTGCCCGCCGATGCCGCTGACCGGGCCGGGGGCGTTCGGTCACCCGGGCTCCGGCGGATCGATCGGCTTCGCCGACCCCGACGCCGGTGTCGGTTTCGCCTACGTGACGAACCTCTGGAACTATCGGCCCGACGACCCGCGGGCAGCGAACCTGGCCAAGGCCGTCCGCTCCTGCCTCGGATGACGACAGCCCTCGTAGGGGTGGGCATCGGCACCGCTGCCCGGTCCCGTGACCCGGGCGCGAACCGGCCGCCGCAGGCCATCCGGCTCACGCATCTCCAGGATTGTCAGCGGCTTGCGAGCGGTG
Organism: Nonomuraea sp. NPDC003804; assembly: GCF_040610675.1. Taxonomy (NCBI): domain Bacteria; kingdom Bacillati; phylum Actinomycetota; class Actinomycetes; order Streptosporangiales; family Streptosporangiaceae; genus Nonomuraea; species Nonomuraea sp. NPDC003804. The sequence goes on along the minus strand of NZ_JBEXMT010000017.1, from coordinate 199,404 downwards.
GCGACGGAGCACGACCTCACAAGCGCTGCTGCGATGGGCGACCGGCGAGTCGGCCTGGACTGAGGTCGGCTCAGCCTGGCAGGCGGGTGTGTTCGGCTCGGCTGGCGGCGATGCGCTGGGCGGCGAGCCCGCGGGCCCGCTCGGTGTCGTGGTCGGTGAGCCGGCCGAGGATCGTCGCGAGCGGCCTGACCTGCCCGTACCCGCCCCAGTGGCCCTCAGGGATCTCGGTGGGGAACACCCAGATCCGGCCTGCATCGCGCGGCCAGGCACCGTTCTCGGCGTCCAGGATCGCCTCGGTGACGTCCGCGATGACGCCCGCCCGCGTCTTCTCGTCGAGCTGCCCCTCAGGGACAGACGGGACGACCTTGTAGTGCGGCGCGTCCGCGGGCGATCCGCCGACGTAGACGGCGACCGCATGGCGAGCAACCTGCTGGCCACCCGGCTCGACACCCTCGTGGCGGCAGGAGTGATGCGACGCGTCCCCTACCAGGAACCCGGCGACCGGCAGCGCTTCGAATACCACCTCACCGAGCAGGGCCAGGACCTGCGGCCCACGCTGGTTGCCCTCCTGGAGTGGGGCGACAAGTATCTCGCCGACCCGCAGGGGCCGTCGGTCATCGTCCGGCACCGACCCGCCGACGATGACACCGCCTGCGAGGAGCCGGTGAGGGTCGTTCTCGAATGCGCCGCGGGGCACACCCGTCTGGCACCGGAAGCCGTCTACCGCGCCCCCGGACCGGGCGCCCGCTTCCTGGACACCGGAAAGCCGAAACCGGCCACGCCAGGGGCAGGAACGTGATCGCCGTGAGGTCCTGACGCGGACCCGGGCACCCACATCCGGCCGCCGGGCCAATACGATGACGCACTCGCAGGTCAAGCGGCGGCTGACGGAGTGGGCATGGAACTGATCAGGGTGCTGGTGGCCGAGGACATGCGCATCCTGCGGGAGGCGCTGGCCGGGCTGCTCGCGATGGAGGCCGACATCGAGGTCGTGGCCGAGCTCGGTTCCGGCGACGGCATCGTCGGCGCGGCGCTCGAGCACCGGCCGCACGTGGCCGTCCTCGACATCGAACTCCCCGGGCTGGACGGGATCGCCGCGGCGGCCCAACTGCACGAGCGGCTGCCCGGCTGCCGGTCGCTGGTGCTGACCGGGGTGGGGCGGCCGGGCAACCTGCGCAGGGCGGTCAACGCCGGCGTGGCCGGGTTCATGCTGAAGGACTCCAGGCCGCAGGACCTCGTCGCCGCCGTGCGCACCGTCGCGGCGGGCGGGCGGGTCATCGACCCGCAGCTGGCGTACGCGGCACTGGACGTCCCGGCCGGCCCGCTGACCGACCGTGAGCTGGACGTGCTCAGGCTGACCGCGTCCGGCTCCGAGCCGCGCGACGTGGCCCGGCTGCTCAACCTGTCGTACGGCACGGTGCGCAACTACCTCGCCTCAGCGGTGACCAAGCTCAACGCGCGTAACCGGGTGGACGCCATCCGCATCGCCACCGAGGCCGGCTGGCTCTGAGCAGGGCACCTCGGCGGTCAGCGTGAACCGGCCTCCGTCCCGCTCCACCGACAGCCGCCCGCCCGCCTCCTCCAGGCGCCGGGTCAGGTTGGCCAGGCCCGTGCCCTCCCGCGGGGCGGAAGCGGTCGCGCCGTCGTTGGAGACGGTCAGGCGTACGGCGTCGCGCACGGTGATCGCGCACCGGGTGGCCTGCGCATGCCGTACCACGTTGGTCACCGCCTCGCGGAGGACGACGGCCAGGAGGGAGTCGGTCTCGGGCGGCAGCCGTACCGGTGGCAGATCCACCGTGACCTCGACCCCCGAGGCCGCGAGCATCGAGCGGGCCGTCGCCGCCTCCTCCCGCAGGGAGAGCGGCGCGGGGCCGCCGGTGATGGAGCGGACGTCCACCAGCGCCTGCTCGGCGAGTTCGCGCAGCTCGGAGGGGTCGGCCGAGTCCGGGCCCGCGATGAGCAGCTCGCCCTTGAGCACGATCGCGGAGAGCCGGAAACCGAGCAGGTCGTGCAGGTCGCGGGCGACCCGCAGGCGTTCCTGGAGCACGGCCATCCTGGCCAGGTCGCGGCGGGCCTCCTCCAGCTGGAAGGCGGCGAGGGGGAGCGTGCTCAGCCCGTAGGCCATGGCGGTGAAGCCGATCATGACCATGGCGTATTCGGCGCCCCACAGGGGAACGCCGGTCTGGGCTATCCAGAGGGCCACACCACCCAGGAGCGGACCGAAGCCCAGCGCCCAGGCCCAGGCGGAGCGGACCAGGAACAAGGTGGTGCCCGCGGTCAGGCCGACATAGGAACCGGCGCGCTGCCCGATGATCGCCATGGCCGTGACCATGAGCACGATCTGCGCGCCCAGCGTCCAGCGCCAGGCGCGCGGCCGGGCGCCACGGCGGGGCAGGCCGTTGTAGAGCTGCAGGCCGCTCACCACGGGCAGGAACACGGCCACCGTCACGACCTGGAACGCCGAGGACGACCCGAGCCTGATCATGTTGACCACGGTGCTGCCCAGGGTGTCCACCTCGAGGATCACCAGAGTGAACCAGGCCAGCCACGGCGCGCCCGCCAGCGGGCCGGACGCCGCGGCCTTGACCGGCGTCACGGGCAGGCGAACCTCCGTCCACCCGGCGCCGGAGGTGAGGCAGCCGCCCAGCTCGGCCGCTTCCTCGCCGAGCTCACCGAGTTCGTTGGGTTCATTGGGTTCGTTGGGTTCGTTGGGTTCGCTGGGTTCGCTGGGTTCGGCGAGCTCGGCGGCCCGCCCTCCCGTACGGCCGGCGCGCAGCACGACGAACCGTGTGTCGGCCTCGAGCTCCACCAGGACCCGCTCCGGCGGATCGGTGCTCAGCCAGGCGAGCATGGTCCTGCGCAGCACCCTGGCCAGCAGGCCGTCGACCGGCAGGGGCAGCCGTGGCCGGTGCGTGGTGACCTGCGCGTCCACCCCGGCCGCCGTGAGCACGGAGCGCGTCGCCTCCAGCTCGGCGGCCAGCGTCCGGTCCCGGTGGTCGTCGGCGATGGATCGCACGTCGGTCAGCGCCTGACGGGCGGCGCCCACGACCTCGACGAGGTCGGCGCGGTCGGAGCGGTGGACGAGCGCCGACAGCTTGTCGTCCAGCGCGTCGCACAGGTCGCGGGCCACGCGCAGCCGTTCGCGGGCCGCCTCCAACTGGCCGATCTCGGCGCGGGCCGCGTCCGTCTGCCTGATCAGGTCATGGAGCCAGCAGACGGCGTACAGCCCGACGCCGGGCCCGAGGGTCGCCAGCGCCGACCAGTAGCTGAGCGAGCCCAGCTCGGGATAGAAGGCGGCCCTGACCGAGATCTCGCCCGCGAGGATCAGGACCACCAGCGGCCAGGCCGTTCTCGCCTTGAAGGTGAGCAGGAGCGAGGCGACGAGCATGGCCATCACCGGCGTCCACGGTGACTGGACCAAGTAGAAGGAGGAGGCCAGCAGCGCCTGAGCCACCAGGTTCCAGCGGGCCGTGGCGGGCGACGCCCGGCGGAACGCGATCGGGACGAACAGCGCTTCCAGCGCGACGACGATGAGCAGGCCAGGGACCAGGGCGACCTGCTCCTTCAGGAGCGACGCCTGGACCAGCTGGCTGACCTTGACGGCCAACTGGACGGCCAGGCAGATCAGGATGAGCGTCCTGGCGAGCCTCAGCTGAGGGGTCACAGGCCGTCCTTCCGTCTCATCCAAATAAATGTGCATTTTGCACGATTCATCAGGGTGAGTTGTAGGTGGGCCGGTGCCCCCTTTCGCGATTCCCCCCGCGGCTTGGCCGGACGTGAACACGCGGCGGCCGTCCGCGCCAACGCCGCGCGTGACCCTGAGGAGTACGCCAACCTCGCCATCATGGCGGGCACCCGCATGGGGCACGAGCACAAGCGAAGTGCAGGCCGCTCGTTCGGGCCTGTGACCGCGTCGCTCGTCCGCACCGAGAACGCGATGGTCGCCGGCGACCCCGGCAAGGCCGTCGAGCTGTTCGGCACGCTACCGCGCGGTGTCGGCAAGATTGACAGCTCCACCTGGAATGGGGCGTTGCCGGACGCCCCGCGAGCGAATGCCCGCATCGGTGACATGGCACGGGCGACGGAGAGAGACGGCTGTCACCGGGGACTGATCATGGTGGTCGCGGGAACGCCCCATCAGCTGTGGCCGGCCAGGTCGAGGAAGGCCCGTACGGCAGGCCCGCAGTCGCTCGGTGACAGGACGGCCAGGGCCAGCGTCCGGGTGAGGCGTGGTTCGAGCGGCCTGGTCACGACTGCTGCGAGCTCGGCGGGCAGGCCGAGCGTGGGCACGATGCTGACGCCCAGGCCCGCGGCCACCATTTCGAGGATGGCCGACTGGCCGCCGGCCTCGTAGGCGACGTCGAGCTGGGCATCGGCCTGGCGTGCCGCTTCGGTGATGAGTGGGCGGCAGCCTGCCGTGGTGAGGATGAACGGCTGTCCGGTCAGGTCGGCGATGTGGATGGTCTCCTGCCCGGCCAGGCGATGGCCGGCCGGTACCACGGCAACCATCTCGTGGGTGCTGAGCGGGATCGTGTGCAGGCCGGGGGCCGGGAGCGTGACCACGCCGACCTCGGCCGCGCCCCCCTGCAGCCAGCCGCGGACGTCGTGGTCCGCTCCCTCGAACAGGCGCACCTGGACCTGGGGGTAGCGATCGGTGAAGGCCCGCAGCAGGTGGGCGATGAGGGTGCCGGTGGCGCTCGGCAGGCTGGCCAGGCGTAGCGGCCCGGTGACCTCGCCGGCGGCGGCCGCCACCTCCGCGCGGATCAGGTCGAAGTGGCGCAGCGCCTCGCGGGCGCGGAGGTGGGCCCGCCGTCCGGCTTCGGTGAGCGCGATGCCGTCCGCGTGGCGGACGAACAGCGGGGCGCCGAGCTCGCGTTCGAGGCTGGCGATCGCGCGGCTGACAGCGGGCTGGGACATGCCGATCAGGTCCGCCGCCGCGGTGAATCCGCCGTGCTCGGCCACCGCGATCAGCACGCGGAGCTGCGTCAATGTCATGAGGTTATACCCTAAGTGGTATTTGACCAGGGTTGGCCCATTCCCTGATGGTTATGGCCATGTCCACACGCATGATGATCGAAGTTGACGGCCGCATGGCCAGCTATCTGACGGCGGGCGAGCACGGACCGCAGGTGTTGCTGCTCCACGGCACGTATTGGAGCCGGGTCTGGCTGCCGGTGCTCGACGACCTGGCCGCGGCCGGGTTGCGGCCGGTCGCCGTCGACCTCCCCGGTCTGGGCCGCTCGGAAGGGGAGCTGACGCTGGAGACGGCCACCGTGCCCGCGCTGGCCGCCTGGGTGACGCGGTTCGCTGCGACGCTGGGCATGGGCGCGCCGGCGGGGGTGGCCGGGCATGACATCGGCGGTGCGATCGCCCAGCAGCTGCTGGCCGGCGGCGAGCTGGCCGTTCCCCGGCTGGCGTTGGTCAATTCGGTGAGCTACGACTCGTGGCCGGTGCCCGGGGTGGCGCGTTACCGCGATCCTGCCGTGGTCGCCGCCACCACCGTGGAGGAGTTGCTCGCCGCCCGGCGCGTGGCCGTTTCCACCGCCTTGGCGCGGCCTGTCTCCGAAGGGGAGATGGCCGACTATCTCGACCCGTGGCGTGATCGGCGAGTGGGTCGGTCCTGGATGGCGCTGGCCGGCGCCGCCGACAGCCGCTACACCTTCGACCTCATGCCCGCTCTGGTCGCCTCCGATGCGCCGAAGCTGCTGCTGTGGGGCGAGGACGACACCTTCCAGAAGGTCGGCTACGCGCAGCGGTTCGCCGATGAGGTGCCGAACACCACGCTGGTGCGGGTTCCCAAGGCCGGTCACATCCCGATGGAGAACGACCCCGCACTGGTCGCCCGCACGCTGGCCGCGTTCTTCCTCGCCTGACGGGTTGATCTGTCCGGCGCCCTCCCCCTATCTTGGAATGGTCGTTCCAAGATAGGGGGAGGGCGGATGCCGGACATCAAGCACTTCGACCCGGACACGGTGCTGGAGCACGTGGTGCACCTGTTCTGGGAGCGCGGTACCGAGGCCACCGGCATCGCCGAGGTCGTGGCCACCACCGGGGTGAGCCGCTCCAGCCTGTACGCGACCTTCGGCGGCAAGGAACGCCTGCACGCCGCCGCGCTGCGCCGCTATCTGGAACGGCAGTCACAGCCGGTGTTCGACGCGCTGGCCGCCGACGAACGTGGCCTGCCCGCCATCGCCGGCTTCTTCGAGCGGCTGGTCGCGGCACGCTGCACAGGTGAGCACGCTCGCTGGGGCTGCCTGGTCACCAACACCCACACCGGCGCCACCCGCGAGATCGCCGAGATCAGGCAGATCCTCGACGCTCACCACACCGCCCTGCGCGGTGCGATGAGCGCAGCGCTGCAGACGGCCCGCGAGCACGGCCAGCTGCGGCCCGGTCTGGCGGTGGAGACCGCCGCCGAGAGCCTGGCGCTGCTGGCCTACGGGGTCAACCTGCGCTCGCGGGCGGGCGCGCAGGCGGGCGAGCTGCTGGCCGGAGTGCGTGCCGTACTGGAGGGTTTCACCCGTACCCAGGAGAAATGATGATCGACTTTCAGGTGTACGACGAAAACGACGCCCCCGAGGCGGCCCGCCCGATGCTGGAGGCGGCCAGGAAGCGTATGGGGTTCGTGACCACCCTGAACGGGGTGATGGCCGAATCTCCTGAGCTGCTGGCCGGCTACAACGCCCTGGCCGAGCAGTTCGGCAAGTCCTCTCTGCCGTTGCATGCCAAGCAGGTCGTGCTCATCACCGCGAGCGTCGCCAACGGCTGCGCGTACTGCGTGGCTGCGCACTCCACGCTCGCGCTCAAGGCGCGGGTGCCCGCCGAGGTGGTCGAGGCGCTGCGCGCGGGCAAGCCGCTGCAGGAGTCCGGGCTGGAGGCGGTGCGTCGCCTGACCCAGGTGATGGTCACCGAGCGCGGCTGGGTGGACGACGCCGAGATGGAGGCGTTCCTGGCGGCCGGCTACACCCGTCGCCACGTGTTCGACGTCGTGCTCGGGGTGGGGATGAAGACCTTGTCGAACTACACCAACCACATCGCTCACACCCCGCTGGATCCGGCCTGGCAGCAGCAGGAATGGAGCCGGGATCAGGCAGGCGCCTGATCGGCCGTGCCGGGCCTTTCGGCTGCTCGGCGCGGCCGGTATGAGGCGAACCTATGACAGCTGGTCACCGATCATGATCATCCGCGTTCGGGGCTGGTGACACGTTCGTTGACGGCACCCCGTCTTGGCCGCCGACGCGGCCTGGCCTGCCGCGCTCCTTGGCGCGGGCACGGCGGGGGCGGCGACCTTCAGGACGGTGCCTCGGTTGCTCGGCAAAGACCGCCGCGAGGACGAATAGGCCCTCTACCTGTTTGACGTGCTCACTGCGGCCTTCAAGAGCGCCCTGTGTTGGCCGCGCCGGGCGCTTCCTGGCGGATCGGCCGGCCGGGCGTGCGGCTCTTCGACGGGTCCCGGCCGCCGCCCGCCGGGCAGCGCCCACGATCCCCGACGGTCGCCAGCCCCCCAGCAGTTCGCGGACTTCGCGGACAGGCCCACGCGCGCGCCCGCGAGGACCTGTCACACCCCGGCATGGCCGGATGAGGGCCGTTGTCGGCGGAACAGGGTCTAGACCCTGGCGACCTGGTCAGGGGTCGTACGGGGGCTGTTTCCGGATCTCCCGATGCATCCGCTCATTCATCCGCTGCATCCGCTTCCAGGACTTCCTGTCGACTCCAAACGGCGGGTTCTTGTCGTCGAAGCTCGGCTTCGGAATCCCCCGCCAGCCGGGATGCTCTTCGCTGTCCCCGTCCGAGTCGATCAGGTAGATGATCGCGATGACAACCGCTATGCCCAGCAGAATTTCCATGGGTGACCCCCTCGCAGCCCTGGCTGCGTCTGTTGTGGCCATCTTGGTTCTGACTTCAGTTCAGAGTGTCGTTGTGCGTCGCGCCTGGCAACCCACCGCTCACGCGACGTTGTGATCCTCCTCATTCGTGGTCGGATTTGTGGAGCCCTGCCTGAGCTGCGCTGGAGGGCCGTCCCGTTAGGCTTCCTCTTCCCGAAGATGTCCCCAGCCCCAAGGTAGGCAGGTCTGCGCAGATCACCGGGTTTCCGGGAAGCCCCTCTCGGAAGCGGATACGGCTGGAGCTGCCGAGAACATGGACGACGCAGGGGGTCACTCACCCTGCCGCACGCAGCCGCGGGATGAAATCCCAGCTCGACACTCGGCGCGCGCGCCTCGAAGCAGATACTCACTCACCTGCCAGGCGAGAACGCAGGAAAGCACGCCGCGAGGGATGTGGAGCGTGTACGGCCGGCCGTCGTGCGCCAGCATCGGAGTGGGGTGTAGCTTTTGCCGATCTACGGTTCTGCATCGCCGCCCTGACCGCTGGGCGGCGGTACCGCACGATCACGATGATCAGGTACAGCTCTGTCTTATGTGTCTGTCTTATGCGTCGGCGGGTTCGATGAGCTCGATCTCGAGGGCCGGCACATCGAGGGCTTCCTTCTCGGCATGGCGTCGAAGCTGTCACCAGGTGCACGCGAAGTGCGTTACCCCTGGTCAGCGTCGATTGCTGTGGTGAATGCGATGGTGGCCCGCACGGTGCGCGTGGCCATCGTGGTGGGGGACTAGTGAGTGAGCCCACCGGTGCACGCCGCGTGCCGGGGGACCTTCATCTCGTGAGGGTGCCCGGCACGCGGCGATGTGTCACAGCTGTGTGCCGTTGACGACCAGCGCCACTTCGATGTTGCCGCGGGTGGCATTGGAGTACGGGCACACCTGATGCGCCACCCGGACCAGGTCGACGGCCTGGGTGGGGTCGGCGATGGACGGCAGGCTGATCTCCAGTTCGACGCCCAGCTTGAAGCCGCCGTTGCCGGCGGGGATGAGCATGACCTTCGAGTCGATTGCCGCGTCGTCGGCGCGTAGGTGCTTGCGCTGGCCAACCAGGGCAAGTGAGGTGGCGAAACAGGCGGCGTAGCCGATGGCGAACAGGTGCTCGGGGTTCACCCCTTCGCCGTCCCCGCCCAGTTCCTTGGGCTGCCTGAGGTCAACCTCCAGCCTGCCGTCGGTAGTGCGTCCGTGACCGTCGGCCCGGCCTCCGACGACGTGGGCCTGTGCGGTGTAAAGGGCGTTCGTCATGATGATCTCCTTCACGGTCTGCTACTCGAAAAAGAATCATAAACTTCAAAAATAGGAAGTCAATGGTTATGATCCGGGAAGCTGTCATCGACGAGAGGGATCACATGAAGGTCGGCTGCCTGTTACCGACGCGCGATCAAGCCGTACGCGGCGATCACGACCCGGAGCAGTTGGTCGAACAGGCGCGGCGTGCCGAAGCGCTCGGTTTCGACTCCGTGTGGGCCGGCGACAGCCCCCTCGCCCGGCCCCGCGCCGACCCCTTGCTCCTGTTGTCGGCCGTAGCCGTCGCCACCCGGCGCATCACGCTCGGCACTGCCGTACTGCTGCCCGCGGTCATCCGATCCTGCTGGCGCACCAACTCGCCACCTTGGACAGGCTCGCCGACGGGCGCCTGATCGTCGGCATGGGCGGCGGATTTCCCAGCCCCGGCACCGAAGCTCAGTTCACCGCGATCGGCGTCGCCTTTGAGCGCCGCATCAGCCGGCTGGAGGAATCGATCGAGGCGATGCGTCTCCTGTGGAGCGGCCAGGAGGTCTCCTTCGCCGGCCGGCACTTCGACTCCCACGGTGTGACCCTGGCTCCCGCGCCCGCTCATCCAGCAGGCCCGCCGATCTGGCTGGCCGGAGGCGGCGAAGCGGCGCTGCGGCGCGTGGCCGGCCTCGCCGACGGCTGGCTGCCCTACCCGCCCCAGGCCGCCGACGACCACCACGCGGCCCTGGAGAACTTCGCCGGCCACGTCCTGCCCCTGCTTCACCCGAAAGGAACAGCATGACCACCTTCGTTCTCGTACACGGCGCCTGGCATGGTCCCTCCGCCTGGGAGCGCCTCACCCCGCACCTGCACCAGGCAGGGGCGCGCACCCTGGCCCCCTCCCTCACCCTGGAAGGCGACGTCGGCCTGGACGTCCACGTCGACGAGGTCCTCACCTGCCTGGACGACGCCACGACCGTCGGTGACGACGTAATGCTGGTCGGACACAGCTACGCGGGCCTGATCGTCCGACAGGCCGCCGACCTGCGACCCGACCTGGTGAAGCACGTCATCCTGATCGACGGCTGGGCCGGCGGCGACGGCGCCAGCATGTTCAGCCTGGCCTCCGACGCCTTCGTCAACGCGATCCGCGCCGCCGCCCGGACGAGCGCGGACGGCCGTCACATCCCCGCCCCGCCCCCGGCGAGCTACGGCATCACCGACCCCGACGACACCCGCTGGCTCGCCCCACGCCTGCGGCCACAACCTCTGCGCACCTTCACCGACGCCACCCGGCTGAGCGGAGCCGTCGACCAGATCCCCGGAACAGCCATCTACTGCCGGCCGCAGGCCTACCCCTTCGACCGGTTCGCCGCGGCGATCGGGTACCGGACCATCGCCATGGACGCCCCGCACAACGTGATGCTCACCCACCCACAGAAGCTGGCCCGGCTCCTCCTGGACGCTTACGCATATCAGTTCAATAATGAGAAGCTGTAACGTTACAATGAGGTAGTGGAACAGCGGAACTACAACCAGTACTGCGCGACCGCGCGCACCCTCGACCTCGTCGGTGAGCGCTGGACGCTGCTGCTGATCCGTGAGCTGCTGACCGGCCCCAAACGCTTCAGCGACCTGCAACACAGCCTGCGCGGCCTGGGCACCGGCCTGCTGGCCGCACGGATGAAACATCTGGAACGCGAAGGACTGGCCCGCAAGGTCACCCTCCCACCGCCGGCCCGGACCCCCGCCTACGCCCTCACCCCGGCCGGCGCGGACCTTGAACCGGTGGTGCTGGCCCTGGCCCGGTGGGGGCAGACCTGGGCGATGGACGAACCCCGCGACCAGGAGAACTTCCACCCCGGCTGGGCCGTCCTCGGCCTGAAGGCATGCTTCGACGCCGAGGCCGCCACCGGCCTGCGGGCGCTGTACGAGTTCCGCGTGGAGGAGGAAGTCTTCCACGCCCGCATCGACGACGGCACCATCGAAACCGTGCACGGCCCGGCCCAACATCCCGACGTGATCGTCACAACCAGCAGGGAGACTTTCCGCGACATCGCCGCCAGCAGGTCGACTCTCGATGAAGCGATCAGCAGCGGCGCCGCCTCCGCCTCCGGCGACCGGCAAGCCCTGCGCCGGCTCCACCACCTGTTCCACCTGCCGCTCCCACGTGCGCGATCCACGGCTCCAACCTCCACGTCATGAATCGAAGGGCGTCATCACGTCCATGCGTCGTTACGCTCCTCCAATCCGTCGAAATCGGCTGCTTCCCTCTCTTCGGGGTGGCTGCCGGTCTCGGCTGATTGTCGGTATGGCCTGCCAGCATGGCCGCGTGACGACAACTGATCCCTTGGCCCCGTTCCAGTGGCTCAACGGCTGGACGGTCACCAGCCACGAGGTGGTGACTGAGTTGTCGCGGGGCTGCGAGGTGCTGGCGGTCACCCGGCACGACTACGCCGCCGAGCACAGCTTCGAGTACGCGATCGACGGCGCGATCGTCACCGGCTACCGGCTGCGGCATCCGCACGAGCGTTACGGCTGCGACCCGGACCGGCTCAACGGCTTCATGCGGGAGCTCGGCATGGGACTGGACAAGCCGCAGGACGAGGCCGCGTGGGACGCCGCCTGGCAGGACAACTACCACACTGCCGTGCCAAGGGCCTTCGCCCTGGCGGCGAAGGTCACCGGGGTGCCGTTCACGCCGGACATGCTCGACCGCCCGATGCTCGTGGGGCCCATCGCCGAAGGTGATCGTCTTGCGGCCGGCCAGCAGCACCCGCTGCTCGGCGTGCCACCGGGCCTTGATCACTGAGCCGAGCCGGCCCGTCTGCCAGGTCCGACCCCGCTGACCGCGAGCCCGGCCAGCACGAGGCCACCGGAGAACGCCGACCCCACGCCGAGCAGCCCGGAGAACCCCAGTGCTGTCAGAGCCATGCCGAGTGCCAGACGTGACCGGGTGGCCAGCCGTACCCGCTTGGTCAGCAGGGCGGACACGAAGGACAACCCCGACCAGAGGCAGAGAAGCAGCGCCGTGTGCAGCGGCGTCAGACCATGCGCGGCCTGGAGGACGGTCGGCAGATAGCCCATCAAACCCACCACCGCCGCGCCCACGACCAGCGCACCACCCGTCGCCACCAGGAACGGTGGTCGCTTGAACAGGTCGAGATCGATGAGTGGATCCGCACGTCGCCGCTCCACCCGCACGAAGCAGGCAACCAGCGCGACCGCCGCCGCGATCGCCCCGAGCGCGGTCGGGCGCGACCAGCCGAGCCGTCCCTCGGTCACCCCGGCGAGCAGCGTGGCCACCCCCGAACCGAGCAGGATCACCCCGGGCACGTCGAAGCGACGCGGCTCGGCTGAGCGTGACTCCTCCAACACGCGCGCCGAGACCACAGTGAGCGCCAGGGCGCAGGCCGCCATCAGCCAGTAGGCAATCCGCCAGCTCGCCGCCACGGCCAACAGCCCCGACACCAGCGGCCCCACCGCGGTGCCGAGCCCGATCATCGCCCCGTAGCGTCCTGTCGCCCAGACCCGCTCGACCCCCGAAGGGTAGGCGTGGCCCACCAGGCCCAAACTGGCCGCCAGCATCGCCGCGCTCGCGCCGCCCTGCACCACCCTGGCCGCCACGAACATCGGCACCGCCGTACTCAGGGCGGCGAGCACGCTGGCCGCGGCGAGCACGGCCGTCCCCATCACCAGCACCCGCTTGCGTCCGTGGTCGTCGGCCAGTCCGCCGGAGACCAGCAGCAGCGCCGACAGCCCCAAGGCGATACCGCCCAGCATCCATACCGGTCCCGTGGCTCCCGCGCCCAGATCCCGTGCGGTCTGGGGGAGGGTGACCATCGGCACCGTGTAGTTCGTCAGCACGAGCAGGGGCGCCATGGACGCCACAGTGAGTGTCCCCCGCCGCGATGTCGGTTCGGTCATTGAACTCATGCGGTCGCACGCTAGCACGGTTCATTCAATGAACTAAAGTGAGCCCATGGCGCTCGGCAAGAACTATGAAGGCCAGGACTGCTCGCTGGCCAAGGCGTTGGAAGTGGTCGGCGAGCGTTGGACGTTGCTCGTGATCCGTGACGCGATGTACGGCGTGCGCCGCTACGGCGACTTCCTGGCTCACCTTGACATCCCCAGGGCGGTGCTGTCGCAGCGGCTGACCGCGCTGGTCGCGGCCGGCATCCTGGACAAACGCCGCTATCAGGAATCTCCGCCGCGCGAGGAGTACGTGCTGACCCCGATGGGCCGCGAACTCTGGGTCCCGCTGCTGGCCCTGGCTCAGTGGGGTGGGCGGCACCTGGCCGAGGCCGGCCCGTGCCGGCTCTTCTTCCACCAGACATGCGGCACCCTGCTGGATCAGGTCTCGTTCTGCTCCCATTGCGGTGTGCGCGTCCCAGTCGAGGACGCGGAAGTACGGCCAGGCCCTGGCCTGAAGGGCGTCAGGGGCGACCAGGTCAGCCGTGCCCTGGAGGAACCCCATCAGATGTTGGATCTGATCCCCTGACCGGATGGGGTCAACCCCGAAGGGAGATCACATGAGCTGCGTGGAGATCGAATCCGAGACGGATCTGCGCGACCTGCTGGCGCGGTCGCACCAGCGCGACCGGGAGTGGCTGGCGGCCTCCCCGTTCGTCCTGGTGGCCACCTCCGACGTGGACGGCACCTGCGACGTCTCACCCAAGGGCGATCCGGCCGGGTCGGGGGCTTCTCCCGAACAGGGCAGGCAGCCGCAACGGCGCACCCCGGCCCTGTCCGTGGCTTTCAGCCCCCGAACTCCGATGCGTGCTCCTCGGCCCAGGCGGCGAAGGTGTGAGCCGGACGACGGAGGATCTTCTCCACGTCGCCCGTGGGACGGGTCGGCCTGGCCAGGTCCCGGGCGTACCGTGCCATGAGCGCCGTGACGAAGGGCTCGGGCAGGCCGCGGGCGATCAGGCCCTGGGCTGCGGCCTCCGGCGGGATCTCCGTGTAGGTCAGCGGCCTGCCGATGGCCTCGCCGATGATCTCCACCATGTCCGTGTGGGTGAGCGCTTGCGGCCCGGTCAGGTACGTGCGCCGGTTCACCAGGTCGTCGGTCAGCAGGGCGTGGGCCGCCACCGCCGCGATGTCGTGCTCGTGGATCGGCGTCTCGGCGAAGCCGGCGTACGGGCCGCGGACCACGTCGCCCGCCGTGATCTGGCCGCCCCAACTGGTCAGGGCGTTGACCGCGAAGCTCGACGCGCGCAGGCTCGTCCACTCCAGGCCGCCGGCGACGGCCGCATCCTCCGCCTCCTTGTTGCGGTCGCCGCGGAAACGCGACGGCTGGTGGTCGAGAGGCTCGTCGATGTTGATGGCCGACAGTGCCACCACGCGCCGCACCCCGTGTTCCTTGGCCAGTGCGACGAGTTCCGCCGCCGCGTCGCCCGCGGCCCGCGGGTGGAGGAACAGCGCGGTGACCCCGTCGAGGTGGCGGGCGAGGGTGCCGGGTTGTGCCGGGTCGCCGGTCACCACCTCGGCCGTGGCAGGCAGGGAGGTGGGCCCGGTGGTGCGGGTGACGGCGCGGACCTTGGCGTTCGCGCCGGTGAGCAGGTCGACGAGGGGGCGGCCGATGGTGCCTGTGGCTCCGGTGACGAGGATCATGTCGAGAAGCCGAGCTGGACCTGCTGGTCGGCTTCCTGCGCCGCGCCACCGGCGCCGGCCGCGACGCCACCGCCGCGCTGGCCGACGACTGAGGTGTCCCGGTGGGCCGGGGTGGTGTCGGGCACGGGTGGGTCAGGCGGAGGGCGGCCGGCAGGCGGGGGCCGGGGCGGCGGCGTCTTGGACTGTGGGGCAAGGCTGGTCCCGCCGGCCGGCATCTGTGACATTTCGCAAGCTAGGGCCGGTTGCGAAAGGACTCGTAGTGTCTCAGGCGCGGGCAACTTGTCCCTCGCCGGTCGGCCGTCACCTATCCGGGGAAAGGAGGCTTTCCAGCGTCCGTGGGAGTGGATACACCCGCTCTGCGGGGAATAGCCGCTGGGCTTTGGTAGCGTGCCCGGTTTGTGTCAATACCGCGGCCTTGCGGACCTGGGGGGTGAGGTCGGTGAGGCTGACGATCCAGTCGTCGGTGAATGTGCGGATCAGATTGCGGCCGATGCCGACCTGGATGCTGTAGTGGTTCAGTGCCGCTCCGCGCAACGAGCGTTCCGGGTCCCACTGGACATGTACGGCTGCCTGGGTCACAGCTGCCGGATCCGCGGTCGTGAGCACGGCCTGGGACAGAGCTTCCTCCCAGCCCTGCCGGGTTATCCGCACCGCGAGAACGCGCTCTTGACCGGGTTTGCGGGCCCAGTTGCTGCGATGCATGAGCCACAGGAATGAGGGCTTGATCCATGTCATCCTGTGGAATGAGAACGGCGCGACGAAGCGGCCCGCTCGCAGCGCCGCGTCGGCTATGGCAGGCGCGTATGCCTGGTAGACCACGATCGTGTCAGCATCGTAGTCTGCGCGAATCTGGTACTGGGGTGCCATGCGTTGCACCCTGCCATCCGATGCACTCGCATCGCGAAGCTTTTTCCCCGCCCTCGGCCGAAGCGAATGTGCTGGTCGCAGCCACTCGTTGGTGGCCGCTACGAGGACGGTCGCCTCGTAGCGGACCGCGAGCTTGTCGTATCTGGTGGCCACGGCACGGTGTCTTTGAGGCGGTTGATGCCGCACTTCACCGCCTGCCGAGCCTTGTAATCCTCCGGGTCGAACTTCGGCGGACGACCGCCCCTGGATCCGCGTTTCCTGCGGTTGCGGGCCTGGTCGGCCTTGTCCGGGATCGTGCGGCGGCTGCCGCGTCGGCGCAGGTGAGCGCGGTTCTTACCGGGAAGCCTATGCCTTATCGGCACGCACCCGCCCGGGCCGGGTGCGCGGCCGGCCGGGCCCGAGGCGGGGACCCGGATACGGCCCAGAACGGCCTCGAACTGCGGGGCGTCGCCACGCTGCCCGGCCGTGATCACGATCGACATGGGCTTATGCCGTCGATCAACCCCTTTGTCAGCAGGAAGGGGCAGGACCAAGCGATTCGATCCAGGACGCGAAGTCCGCGGACACGACGTCGAAGTCCGCAGGCTCCAGATCGCCCAGACCGGAGGAGAACACGGCCGAGTCCGGGTCATCGGCACGCAGGAGGAATCCGCGGCCACCACTGTCATCGCCGACGAGGAGGAATCCTGGTGCATACTGCGCGACTTCGTAAGTGGCGTTGCGTTCACCGATGACCCCTGCCGAGTACACCGCGACGCCGGACTCTGTGTGAAGGCCGTCCCTCACGCTCCACAGTGCCACCAGCGGAGCTGGAAGGCTCATCGCCGTCTCGGCCCGCGCGCGCATCACATCGTCCGGCGTTGCCGCCGCCAGCCTCGAAACCGACCCCGTCACCCTGCACCCCTCCCAACAGGCTGCGGCCGCCCTGACAAGCGGCGGCACAGCCACTCCCACCAGGACCGCTCCCGAGCAAACCGCTACAGCCGGCCGCCGGCGGCCCCAACATGATCACGATCTACGGCTGAAGTACTACGGAGAACGCACGCTGGACACGTCCTCACCGTCACATGTGTCACCGCGGGCCTTGATGGCGGCGAGCCGGGCAGACCACTCGCGTTCGGCGATGACGAGGCCGCCCTCCAGCGTCTCGACGAGTGACGTCCGGCTCACCGACACCACCGTTGGCTCACGCCGGGCCTCGGTGCCCCACGCGGGACCGCCTCCCTTGCGTACCCGACAGGCGAGGTGCACCCGGTCCCCGTCAGGGAACGCGAACGCTGTCACCTCGTCGGTGCACTCCCCCCACTCCAGGAACACACACCGTGCGAGTGCCGCCTCGGCCCCAGGTGAGGCCCCGGTACTGGCGTCGTCGTACATCCAGCTCTCGGCAATGCGGAAGGACTCAGACGGCGAAGTGAACCCCACCGGCGGCGCAGTCGGCGTGCGAAAGCGGCTGAGCTCGTCCGTGAGCTTCTTGACCAGTAGGGGCGGATAGAACGCGTTGTCCCACGTGTTCACATGGAGCCCTCCGACGAAGACGTCGACGCACAGCAGCCCCGGGTCCTGTTCGACGTGGAACTCCAAACCGAATCCGGTCCGCGACCCGAACAACATGGCGACCTCCTCAGCCCTGGCGCGACACCCATCACGGCCCAACCCTATTGATCCACTTTCGATACACGGCCTTGTCTAGGCACGTGCTACCCGTGGGCTCAATGGGTCACTTCCTTGGGAATACGGACCTCGAAACGGTGACCAGACCCATCGGAAGACAGGGCTTGGTCGACCTGGTAATCGTGGATGCGCAATACCTCGGCCACGGCCCCCATCTGCGCGAAGCTCTCGGACCGGCCATGGCCCGGGTCGCCGGCGAACCGGCCGACGTGGCCATCACCTGGCTGGTCCCCGCCGCCCACCTCCGGGACCTGATCGTCCCCGCGCTTCGCGAGGGCGCCGAGGCGGCCGGACGTCCGATACCCCGCCTGGTGTCCCTCGTCCCGGTGGCCTCGACACAGACGGACGCGACCTGCCCGATCTGGTGATCGCCGGGCATTCCAGTCACCTCCGCCTGCCGCACTACGCCACGATGCTGCGAAGGTGCGGTATCGACACCGACACCGCCGACCCCCGCGCCGCGGCGACGGCGTTGATCAAGGGCGGCGCGTTCGTCGGCGGCAATCTCGCCGACGTCCGCGAGCAACTGCGCCGACATGCCGACGCCGGCGCCGCGAGATCGCTGTGAATCTCTCCGGCGTGCATGTGCGGTACGGCGGGACAACGGCGTTGCGGGAACTTTACATGATCTTGGAGGAGGTCGCGCGTGAGAGCATCGCCTGATCTTGCCCGGGCCCGCCTTCAGGCTCGCTTGGGCATCTGCTGGGTGGAGCAGTGGATGCCGCCGCCACCCTCGCCGAGGGTGTCGACCGGCATCTGGACGATCTCGCGTCGGGGATACAGCTCCCGGACGATGGCGGCGGCGTCCTTGTCGGCCTTCTTGTCGCCGAAGCGGGGCATGATGACGGCGTCGTTGATCACGTAGTAGTTCACGTAGGTGGCCAGGAAATCCTTACCGCGGCGGCCGATGTCGACCGGTTCGGGAAGCTCGACGAGTTCGAGCCGCTTGCCGCGCGCGTCGACGGCGCTGGTCAGGACTTTGCGCGCCTGGTCGTAGGCGGCGGTCCAGACGTCATGGGGAGCGTCCTCGGACGGCGTGCTGATCACAGCGACGCCGGGTTCGGAGAAGCGGGCGAGCGCGTCGATGTGGTAGTCGGTGATGTCCTTGCCCTTGACGCCCTTGACCCAGATGACGGTGGTCGCGCCGAGGGCCTCCTTCAGCGCGCGCTCGATCTCGTTACGCGTCCTGCCGGGGTTGCGGTTGTCGTTGACCAGCGAGCTCTCCGTGGCCATCAGCGTGCCCGCGCCGTCGACCTCGATGGAGCCGCCTTCGGCGACGATCGGCGCCTTGATCCTGGTGACGCGCTCCATGGTCAGGATCTCGCGGGCCACGTCGCGGTCGCGGGAGTGCTCTTGCTTGTCTCCCCAGCCGTTGAAGTTGAAGTCGACTCCGGCGATGCCCTGCGGGCCGGGCACGAAGGTGGGCCCGGTGTCGCGCGTCCACAGGTCGTCGACCGGGATCGGCACGACCTCGACCTGGGAGCCGCACGCACGCTGTGCGGCCTTGACGTCCCTGGAGTTGGCCAGCAGTACCACCGGCTCGTAGTCGGCGATCGCGCGGGCGATGCCCGCGATGTCCCGGCGCACGCCGGCGGTGTCCGCCTCCCAGATCACCTCGGTGGGCCAGGACATGAAGGTCAGCTCGTGCGGGTGCGCCTCGTCGGGCATCCGCCATCCGGCCGCCTCGCCGAAGGGTCCGCCTTGGCCGCCTCCGCCGTCGTGGCCCCGTTCCTCGTCAATGACGTGCCGCAGGCGCTCAGCGCGCCGCCGACGGCGGCCAAGATCGTGGCTTGTAGTGTCTGACGTCGAGATATTCGCACAGATGTTCCCTGACTGAAATTTTCGTTAGGACTAGGTTATCCCTGCCGGCCGCGGCACCGAGGCCAGCAGAAGCTGGGTGTAGGCGTGTCGTGGTTCGGTCAGCACGCGGGCCGTCGGGCCCCGTTCCACGATCTCCCCGTGTCGCATGACGACGAGATGGTCGGTCACCTGGCTCACGACGCCCAAGTCGTGGGTGATGAACAGGAACGCGGTGCCGGTCTGCTCGCGTAGGTCGGCGAGGAGGTTGAGGATCTGCGCCTGGACGCAGACGTCGAGGGCGGCGACCGCCTCGTCCAGCACGAGGACGGACGGCTCGACCGCGAGCGCACGGGCGATGGCGACCCGCTGGCGCTGGCCGCCGGACAGGTGGCGAGGCAGCGCGGCGGCTTCCCGTTCGCCCAGCCCGACCTGGCCGAGGAGCTGCGCGATCCGCCGGGCGTGGTCGATGTCAGGGAAGTGCAGCTTCAGGGTCTCGTGCAGCACGACGCCGGCACTGAGCCGCGGGTCCAGCGACAGGAACGGATCCTGGAAGACGATCTGAACCTCGCGGGCCCGCCGCAGCCGTTCGGCTCGTCCGCGCCGGCGGATCGAGCGGTCGTGACCGCGAACGGTGACGTGCCCGGTGTCGGCCTGCTCCAGGCCGAGGACGATGCGGGCGGTGGTGGTCTTGCCGGAGCCCGACTCGCCGACGACGCCCAGTGAGCCGCCCTCGGCCAGGGTGAAGGAGACGTCGCGGACGGCCTGCAGGCTCCCGTAGGCCTTGGACAGCGCGCTGACCTCGAGCAGCGGCTCAGCCATCGCTCTCGCCTCCGGTGATGCTGTGGTGGCAGGCGACGACCCCTTCGCCGCGGGTGATCGGCTCGGGGACGTCGCTGTGGCAGACCGGCGTCACGCGTGGGCACCGTACGGCGAAGGCGCAGCCCGCGAGCTCGGTCCGCAGATCGGGCGGCTGGCCGGGAATGGTGGCCAGCCTCGGCCTGGGCGTTTCCAGGACGCGGGGCGTGGCAGCCAGCAAGGCGGCGGTGTAGGGATGGCGCGGGCGGGAGAGGAGCATGCCCGCCGGTCCGGTCTCCGCGATACGCCCCGCGTACATGACGTACACCCGGTCGGCGATGGCGGCGGCCAGCTCCAGGTCGTGGGTGACGAACAGCAGCCCGGTGCCGTAGCGCTGCCGCAAGGAGGCGAGCAGGGCCACGATCTCGGCCTGGGTGGTGACGTCGAGAGCCGTGGTGGGCTCGTCGCACAGCAGCAGCGTCGGGCCGCCCATCAGCGCTGCGGCGATCATGACTCGCTGCAGCATGCCGCCGGACAGCTCGTGCGGATACTGCCGCAGCACCCGATGCTCCAGGCCCACCGCCGACACCAGCTCGCGAACGCGATCCTGCGAACCTGGCCGCCCCTCGGCCAGGAAGTCGCCGATCCCGCGCAGCGGGTTGATGGCCGCCCGCGGGTCCTGGAAGATCATGGCGACGGTACGGCGGCGTAGCTCGCGCAGCCGGGTCGCCGGCATGGCGAGGACGTCCTCGCCCTCGACGGCCACCGTTCCTTCGACGGCCGCTCCGGGCGGCAGCAGCCCGAGCACGGTCCGCGAGGTCAGGCTCTTGCCGGAGCCGGACTCGCCGACCAGCGCCACGGTCTCGCCCGCGCCGACGGTCAGGTCCACGCCGTCGAGGACGGGCCGCCGCGTGCCGGGCAGCCGCATCCGCAGCTCCGAGATCCGCAGGATGGTCATGCCCGCCTCCGTGAGACCCGGTCGGCCCAGTGCTCGGCGACGACGTTGAAGGCGACCACGGTGAGCACGATCGCCAGGCAGGGCAGGATGGCCGAGAGCGGGTGGCCTTGCAGCAGCGCGGTCTGGCCGTCGCTGATCATCGAACCCCAGCCCGGTGTCAGCGGGGGCACGCCCAGCCCCAGGTAGGACAGGGCCGACAGGTCGAGCAGGGCGTAGCCGAAGTTGACCGACGACTGCGCGAGCACTACCGGGGCGATGTTGGGGATCAGGTGGCGCAGGCAGATCGTCAGGTTCGAGAAGCCCTGCACCCGGTAGGCGGCCAGGTAGGGGCGCTGCCGTTCGGAGAGGGTGAGGTTGCGGGTCAGCCGGCTCACGTAGGGCAGGTAGGCCAGCGACAGGGCGATGACAGGGGCGAGCAGGCCTGTGCCGTACAGGGCGACGAACATGATCGCCACGAGCAGGGCGGGGAAGGCGAGCAGCAGCTCGCCGGCGCGTGACAGCACGGTGTCCGCCCAGCCGCCGAGCCATCCGGCGGCGACGCCGACCAGGACGCCGGCGACGGTGGAGAAGAGCACGACCGCGATCGGGCCCAGCAGCGAGGTGCGGGCGCCGGTGATGAGCCTGGACAGGGTGTCGCGGCCGGCCGCGTCCGCGCCGAGCGGATGGCTGGGGGACGGGCCGGTCAGGGCGGCGCCCAGGTCGCTCGCGTTGGGATCGGCGGGCGCGAGCCAGGGCGCGGCCAGCGCGACGACGACCATGGACACGGCGAAGGCGAGACAGGTCAGGTACAGCCAGCCCCGGCCGGTGCGCAGGGAGCCGAGGACCGGACGGCGGACGATCGGGCCGGCGCTCATCCGGCATCGCTCCGGACGCCGAGGCGGACCCGGGGGTCGACCAGCGGATAGCACAGGTCGACGATCAGATTGGTCAGCGTGAACAGGGCCACCACCAGCAGCGTGATGGCCTGGACGACGGGGAAGTCCTTGACCTGGACCGAGCTCTCCAGCAACGCGCCCAGACCGCCGAGGCCGAAGGCCGCCTCGACCAGCACGGTGCTGATGACCAGCCCGGAGATGGTCAGGCCGCTGACGGTGACGACGGGGCCGAGCGAGTTGCGCAGGACATGCCGGCGGATCACCAGATGTTCGGGGAGGCCGCGGCTGCGGGCCACGGTGACGTGTTCGAGGGCGAGTTGGTCCCGCATCGCGCCTCGGGTGACCCGGGCGAGCCAGCCGGTCCAGTAGAGGGCCAACGCCAGCGACGGCAGGGCCAAGTGGTAGATCATGTCGGCGAGCCCGTCGCCGCTGCCGATCGTGGGGAACCAGCCGAGTTGCACGGAGAAGACCCACAGCAGCCCGATGGCGGCGACGAACGACGGGGTGCCCAGCGCCACCGAGGTGCCGACCAGGACCGCCGAGTCGACCGCACCGCCGCGTACCGCGGCCAGCCGGCCCAGCCCGACGCCGAAGAGCACCACCAGCACCGCCGCCATCGTGATGAGCAGCAGCGTGCTGGGCAGCCGGGCCTCGATCAGCCCCAGCACCGGGCTGCGGTACTGCATCGACCTGCCCAGATCGCCGGTGAGCACGCCGCCCGCCCATTTGACGTACTGCAGCAGGAACGGATCGTCCAGGTGGTACTGGGCCCGGATCGCGGCCAGGGCCTGCGGGCCGGCGGCGCGGCCGCCGAGCAGGAAGGACTCCGGGCTGCCAGGAGCCAGGTGAACCGCGCCGAACACCAGGAAAGACGCGGCCGCCAGGGTCAGCGCCAGCTCCAGCAGCCGCCGGAGGAGGAACAGGGCGATCATCCGGCCGCACCCACGTCGGCCGCCCAGGGGTAGTACATGTAGGCGATCGAGGTCGGCGCGCCGGTGATCCGCTTGCCGAGGAACAGCGAGGTCGGCCATTCGGCGACCGGGATCCACAGCACCTGCTCGGTCACCTTCTCCTGCAGCCGCGCGGTCAGCGCCGCCCGCTTGGCCGGGTCGTACTCCGCGACGGCCTGGTCGACCAGCGCGTCGTAGGCGGGGCCGGAGTAGCCCATGTAGTTCTCGAAACCGTCGCTGCGGAAGATCGAGTAGTTGGCCAGCGGGTCGGTGATCGACAGGTAGTAGGTGCACGGGAACAGATCGACGGCCGCGCGCGCCTTCGGATCGGAGAACAGGGCGGTGTAGGCGTCCGGCGCGATGGTCTTGAGCTCGACGTCGAGCCCGATCCCGGTGCCGGCCGCCTGCGCGGCGGTGGCCAGCAGGGAAACGTCGGAGCCGATCGGGCTGGTGGCGATCGTGATCTTCTTGCCGGTGGCGCCCGCCTGGCGGATGAGCTCCTTGGCCGCGGCCAGGTCCCGCTTGACAGGAGGCAGGGAAGGCCCGTTCTGCCAGGCGTCCCGGGGCGCGGGGGCGGCGGCCGGCGAGCCGACCGCCTGCAGGCCGGTCTTGATGAACCCTTCCCGGTCCAGAGCCAGCGACAGGGCCCGCCGCACCCGGACGTCGCCCAGCGTCCCCTTGAGGTTGGTGAAGGCCAGGTTGACCGTGGTCAGGCTCTTGCCGAAGTAGAGCGTGCCCTTGCCGCTCCTCGTGAGTCCGGCGTAGCTGTCGGGGCCGATCAGGTAGCCGCCGTCGACCTCGCCGGTCAGCATGGCGTTGGTCCTGGCGGCCGGATCGGTGATGAACCTGAAGCCGACCTTCGCCGCCTTCGCCGGTTTTCCCCAGTAGCCGGCGAAGCGGTCGATCTCGATGGACTCGCCCTTGCGCCACGTGCCGAGCCGGTAGGGGCCGGTACAGTCCACGCCGCCGTCGGGGTTGCCGTAGTTCTCGCCCTTGGCTTCGACGGCACGCGGGTTGACGACCGTACCGGCGGAGGTGGCCATCCACTGGTTGAACTGGGAGTCGGGCCGCTTCAGCCGTACGGTCACCTCCATCGGTCCGCTCTTGTCGATCGAGGCGACCCGGTCGAAGGACTTGGCCCAGTACGAGCCCAGGCCGGCGTCCAGATGTCGGCGCAGGCTGTAGACGACGTCGTCGGCGCTGACCTCACCGCCGCTGTGGAACCTCACTCCTGGTCGGATCCGGTAGACGAACGTCCTGGGATCCGGCTGCTTCACCGCCGACGCCAGCCCGGGCTCAAGCCCGAGTTGTGGAGTCCAGCGCATGAGGCTCTCGCAGACATTGGACAGGATCATGTTCTGGGGGTAGTCGAAGGCGTAGATGTAGTCCAGCGTCGGCGGCTCGGCATAGGTGGACCACGAGAAGGAGTCGATGTCGCCCTTGGCCACCGGGGTCGATGCCGACAGCGTGTAGCCCGCGCTGCCGCCTGTGTCGCGGGTGGCGGGCTGACCGCAGGCGGTAGCCGCGAGGACGGTGACCGCCGCGGTCAGCGCGACGGACGGGCGGCCCTTGAACAAGGCGGACGGCGGTGTGGATTCCGGCATGAGGCATTCCCTGGTTCGCAGATCAGTGGGCGGAGGTCATGACGGCGCCTCTGCTTCGCGGGTGACCGGGCGGGTCAGCGCGCCGTACAGCTCGGGCCGCCGGGTGTGTATCAGCCCGAACTCCAGCCAGTCCTGCCGCTGGTCCAGGTCGAGGTCGGCGACGAGCACCGCGGGCCGGTCGCGCGGGGCGCGCAGCATCACCCTGCCGTAGGGGTCGGAGATGAACGACGAGCCGTAGAAGGTGATCAGCCCTTCCGGGCCGACCCGGTTGGGTACCACCATGAACAGGGCGTTGGCCAGCCCGTTGGCGGAGATGGCGTGCTCCCACATCGGCTGGGTGTCGAAATGCGGCAGCTCCGGCTCCGAGCCGATCGCGGTCGGGTGGACCAGCACCTGCGCGCCCTCCAACGCGTACGCCCGGGCCAGTTCGGGAAACCACTCGTCCCAGCAGGTGGGGAAGCCGAACCTGGCGCCGCGCACCTCCGTCACGGGGAACCCGGTGTCGCCCGGCCGGAAGCACAGATCCTCGTGATAGCCGGGGAACCGGGGGATGTGCAGCTTGCGGGTGCGCGCTAGCAGCGTTCCGTCCGGGCCCACGCAGATCGCGGTGTTGTAGCCGAGCCCGCCGTCGGTGGCCCGTTCGTACAGCGAGGCGTGCACCACGACGCCCAGTTCGGCGGCCAGTTCGGTGGCCAGACGGGTGGTCGGCCCGTCCGGGAGGTCTTCCAGATACCGGTCGGCACCCGCGGCCAGCTCCTTGTCGGCCGCGAAGTAGGGGCTGCGGGTGAGCTCGGGCAGGCACACCACCTCGGCGCCCCGTCCGGCGGCCAGCCGGACCCCGGCTCGCAGCGCCTCGTCATGCGCCCGCTCGTCGGCCTGCCATCGCATCTGCACCAGCCCCACCCGCAGCAGGGCCCCGGGGCCGGGCTCGGCGCGGCCGGGCGAGCCGAGCGGTGATCCGGACGAGGTCAACAGGGCGTAGTCCACGCCGCTCACAGCGCACCGCCCGCGGCCGGGATCTGCTGGGTGATGCAGTGCACCCCTCCACCGCCGTAGGCGACGGTCCTGGTCACCACCCCGATCACCTTCCGGTCGGGGAAGGCGGCGGCGATGACGGCCAGCGCGCCCTCGTCGGCCGGTATCCCGGCGACCGGGACGACCACGCCGCCGTTGGTCACGTAGAAGTTCAGGTAACCGACCTCGACCTGCTCGCCCGCTACCTCGACGAACGCGCTCTGCGGCAGCTCGATCAGCTCGAACGGCCTGCCGATGGCGTCGGTGGAGGCCTCCAGGACCGCCTTGTTGGCCCGCATTCGCGCGTAGTCCGGATGCCGGGGGTCGTCGGGGAGCTGAATCAGCACCTTCCCCGGGGCGGTGAAGGCGGCGACGCCGTCCACGTGGCCGTCGGTCTCCCGGTCCTCCAGCCCGCCGTACGGCAGCCAGATCACCTTGGTGACGCCCAACCTGGCCTTGAGCTCGGCCTCGATGTCCGCCCTGGTCAGGTCCGGGTTCCTGTTCGGGTGCAGGAGGCACTGCTCGGTGGTGATCAGGGTGCCCTCACCGTCGACGGTGATCGCGCCGCCCTCCAGGATCATGCGGGATTCGACGCGGTCGACACCGAGACGCTCCAGCAACAGCGCGCTGATCCGATCGTCCTGGTCCCACGGGTGGTGCTTGCCGCCCCAGGAGTTGAAGCGGAAGTCCACCGCGGCGCGGGCGCCGTCGCGGCCGAGCACGAAGATCGGCCCGGAGTCGCGCAGCCACGAGTCGTCGATGGGCAGCTCGACCACCTCGACCGCGTCGCCGCACAGGGCGCGCGCCTGCTCTCCCTGGCCGGGCAGCGCGACCATCGTCACGGGCTCGAACCGCGCGATGGCCCGAGCAACGGCGGCGTACTCCTCCCGCGCCTGTCCGAGCACGTCCTTCCACAGCTCCTCCCTGGTCGGCCAGGCCATGAGGCATCCCTCGTGCGCGGCCCATTCGGCAGGCATCCGCATGATCTCTCCTGTCTGAAATTTCAGTCAGTCTTGGGCGGTTGCTATAGTGCCTACCGACTGAAGTTTCAGTCAAGACGGAGGTGCAATGTCGTCCGATCGCCAGCGGCTGATCCTGGAAGCCGCCGTCCGCGTCATCGCCCACAGCGGCGTGCGTGGGCTACGCGTGGAGAAGCTGGCCGCGGAGGCCGGAGTGTCGACCGCGCTCATCTATTACCACTTCGGCGACCGGGCCGGGTTGATGCGCCGAACCCTGGAGTTCGTCAACGAGCGAGCTGGCCGGTACACCGACGAGGCGCGGGAGATCGGCGAGGATCCCCGCGCCCAGCTCGAACTGCTCCTGCTCCTGGAGCTGCAGGACACCCCCACGGTCCGGGAGAACAGCGCGGCGTGGGGTGAGCTGCGGGCGAGCGCGGTGTTCGACCCCGACCTGCGCGAGCCGCTGAGCTCCTCCACGCGCGGCTGGGTCGACGAGCTCGCCGACATGATACGGCAGGCGCAGTCCGCGGGTCTGGCCGCGGCCGACGCCGACCCGATCGACGTGGCCGAGCGCCTCACCGCCCTGGTCGAAGGGCTGAGCGAACGCTGGCTCAGCGGCTCGATGACCCTGGACCGTGCCCGGGCGCTGGTGGAAGGTGCCGTCACCGCGGAGCTGGGCAAGCGATGACGACCATCGCCGGCTCGACGAGCGTGTCCTGGTGGTGTGCGGGGAACGGACGACACCTCGCGCTGCAGAGGCGGGCACCGTGCGGACTTTCGCCCCTAACGGGAAGCCCATCCGCTGCCCCCGGCGTGGCGGGACCAGCTGTTGATCTTCTCGGCACCATCTCTTGATCTTGAACCTGGCCGGTGCGATGACGAGAGCCCTTCGGTGAAGATCGTGATTGATGGATCGTGTAAGGCACGACGGATGCGACGTGGTGGCCGTCGCCATGTGACCGCGATCCCTCAAGATCGCGAGGTATCGCTGGAGTACACCAGGAGAGCGAGGTGGCGTCGACCTTGAGCGGCTGCGCGAGAACCTGGCCCAGACGCACCGGCAGGTGGCCGAGGCAGGCCACCGCCGCCGCGGTGGCACAGGCGCGCGCCGAGACCGCTAGCCCGGCACGACCGGGACCAGGCCCGCGCCCAGCTGGCTACGAAACCGCCGTCGGGCTTGGCGCCCTCGATGAGAAGGGTGCGCCCCCGCAGGGGACACCGAGCGCCTTCAGCCCGCCCATCGCGGTCACGGATGCCAGACCGGCGCCGGCGGCCTCCTCGTCGGTCCCCCGGTCACCTCCGTTTCTTGGCGCAGTCCGCCGGTTCCTCGGGCCGCTCGTCGGTCCACCCGTCGCCGGGGGTGTGCGCCGTGTAGTGCAGCACCGTTCCCTTCGGCAGTCCTTCGCGAGCCTCCAGCAGGACCGTCACCTCCGCGAGGATCCGGCCGGTCTCCGGGTCGAGGATCTGCTGGAATTCGGTCGGCGCCTCCTCACCTCCCGGATAGGACATGCCCTTGCCGTCCCAGAAGGAGACCCTGATCCCGGGGCGTCCCAGCGGGTCGGTGGCCTGTCCCCGCACCCGGGTGGTCGGCAGATCGGCGAGGAGGTGAAGCAGCGCCGCCCTGGTGCCCGGCTTGAGCGGAAGGTTCAGCAGGGAGGCCGCCATGGGCAGCGCGTCCTCGAAGGACCTGCGGGTCCTGCGGTCGTAGAGCGTCCGCAGGCGATCACGCAGCCGTGCCGGGTCGGCCGGGAGGCGCTCCACCTCCGCGACGGTGAGCCCGGCGAACCGCCGGTCGGGCAGCAGGCCCTTCGCGTCGACCCCGCGGGTGTACTCGCAGGCGGACGGCTCGGAGCTGAGCTTCAGCCGGGCGCAGTCCTCGCCGGGGGTTCCGCCCATGCACGCCTGCTCGACCTCCGCCGGCGAACCGGCCGCCCGCCAGGCCTTCTCGTCGGCCGCGGTGGCCGGGCGCGTGAACAGCCGCCGTGACTCCGTCATGAGCGGCCCGGTGGGGTCACGCGGCTGCCACCAGTCGAACCTCGCCTCCTCCTTGAGCCTGTAGACAGCCCCCGGCGCGCCCACCCTGATCAACGATCCGTTGGTCAGCGTGCGCCGCCAGTAGGCGCCCGTCCGGGCAGGGAGCTTCTCCACCCGATCGGCGATGTCATGGAGCGGCCGCGCGGCCTGGACGTCGTACGCCGCCACCGACCAGGCCCCGGGACGGCTGCCCAGCTCGGCGGCCAGCCGGTCGGCCGTCTCCGGTCCGGACAGCTCGTACGCGCCGTCGCACGAGCCCTGGGGCGGGCAGGCCTTGCGCCCCCGCACGACGGGCGCGTCGGGCGGGAAGACCCAGAAGGTGATCTCGTGGTCGCGGCCGAGCCAGCCCGGCTCGTGCGCCTTGTCAGCCAGCATGCTGGGCGCGCCGTCCGGACCACACGTACCGCCGGCGCTGCTCCCACCCTCGTTGCTGAAGAAGATCGAGCCAGGCTTCTGGCAGAAGAGCACGATCGCGATCCTCTCGCTCGTGGGACGGAACCGGAGCGTCGTCTTCGTCGCCGACTGCGGCATCCTCGCCCCCGCGAGACGGTGCAGGCCCTGGTGGACGCGTGGTGCCTGCTGGAACGCCGGAGGGGCCGCGGGCTGCGGCTCCGGAACGCCGCCCAGGTGCGACACCAGCATGATCACCGCCGTGACGACCGCGATGGTGGCGACGCCGGCGCCCGCCGTCCAGGCCCAGCGCCGGAGCGGGCGGGGCCGCCGAACCGGGTCATCGAGAGCGGCCAGCCGCGCCCGAGCCCTGGCCACGGTCTCGGCCGAGGGCTGCGGCACGTCCGGGATCGCCTGGGCGAGCAGCGTGACCTCATCCATCGTGCGCCTCCTTCAGCGGGTTGACGTCGCCCAGTGCCTTGCGAAGCTGCTTGCGCGCCCGGTTGAGCCGGGACGCGACGGTGCCGTAGGGGATCTCCAGTGCGGCGGCCACCTCCAGATGGGTCAGCCCGCCCAACGCCACCAGCAGCACCACGTCCCTGTCTCCGCGGTTCAGGCCGGCAAGCGCCCCCGCGAGCCTGCCGGTGAGCTTTCCGGCCGCGACACGGGTCAGCGTCGCGTCCTCGTGGTCCTCCGCCTCGCGTTCGGCTGTCCGGCTGAGCGCCTTCCACCTGCGGATCTCGGTACGGCGGTGCCGGGCGACGAGGTTGGTGGCGATGCCGTACAGCCAGGGCCTGACCTCGCCGCGCGAGGAGTCGTACCCTCCTCGGACGGCGACGAGGAAGACCTCGGCCGCCAGGTCGTCGGCGGCGTCCACGGACAGCCTCCGGGCGATGTAGCGGTGGATCTCGGCGAAATGCGCGTCGAAGACGCGATCGAGGTCGGTCCGCAGATGGGTTGAAACGCTCATGCCGACTGTCCCGTCGGTATCGGTGTCTGGCTCACGCACTGGTCTCCATCCGGTCAGGAACAGCGGTCACCCCTGTTTGCCCGACGGCCCGGAATGCTTTCACGAAGCATGTGCCGTCGCGGCACGGTGCCGGCCCGCGCCCGCGAGGGCGGCCCGTCCGGTCCGCCCCCGGCTGGCCCGACTCGCTCTCGTCGGCCCGGTACGGCCCGCTCTTGCCGAGCCGGGACGGCGATGGGGGCTGGAGCCCGCCTCGGCGTGGGGCACTATGGAGGCGTGACGCAGGTGGTGCAGAACGGGTCGGCGCTCCGCTCCTTCGACAGACTGGTCGAACTGGTCGGCGACGGCGGCGTCGTGATCCTGAGCGGAGCGGGACTGTCCACGGAGTCGGGCATCCCCGACTACCGCGGCGAGACGGGACGGACGCGCAAGGCCGAGCCGATGACCTACCAGACGTTCGTCGGCAGTGCCGCCGCCCGCCGGCGCTACTGGGCCCGCAGCCACGTGGGCTGGCGGCACATCGCTCACGCGACCTCCAACGCGGGTCACCGCGCCGTCGCCGCGCTGCAGGCCCGCGGGCTGGTCACCGGCATCATCACGCAGAACGTCGACGGCCTGCACCAGGCCGCGGGCGCGAGCCAGGTGGTCGAGTTGCACGGCAGCCTCCACCGCGTGCGGTGCCTGGCGTGCGGCGAGCGCACCCCGCGCGAGCGGCTTCACCAACGGCTGAGCACGGCCAACCCCGGCTGGGACGACGGCGTGACGGGCACGATCAACCCGGACGGCGACGCGGTGCTCGCCGCCGACCGCATCGACTCGTTCACGATCGTCGACTGTGCCGCCTGCGGCGGCGTGCTCAAGCCGGACGTGATCTTCTTCGGCGAGAACGTGCCGCGACCGCGCGTCGCCGACTGCTTCGAGCTGACCGAGAGCGCGGGTCTGCTGCTGGTCCTCGGCTCCTCGCTGACCGTGATGTCCGGCTACCGGTTCGTCCGGCGGGCCGTCGAGCACGCCGTCCCCGTCGCGATCATCAACCAGGGCCCGACGAGGGGCGACGCGGACGCCCGGGTACGGCTCGACGCCCCGCTCGGGCCGACGCTCACCACGCTGCTGGACGCGCTCGCCCGGTGAGGCGCTGTCAGGTGGTGCCCTGCGTGAGGACGCTGGGCCGGTGAGCTGCTGTCCGGTGGCGCCCGCGGTCAGGACGCTCGGCCGGTAGCGCGCGATCAGCCCCGTGGCCGATCATCCGGTATCAGGAAATGTCCCTGAAGCCGATCTCTCCGGGGCTGCTGTGCCGTTACGATCCTCAGCAACAGAGGAAGGGCGAGGGCGTGGAGCGCGACGGACAGCCGCCGGCGGTGATCGATCCCAGCACGCCGAGCGTGGCTCGCATGTACGACTACTACCTGGGCGGCAAGGACAACTTCCCCGCCGACAGGGCAGCCGCCGAGAAGATCATCGAGCTCGTGCCGAGCATCACCCGGATCGCCCGCGACAACCGCGACTTCCTCATCAGGGTCGTGCGCGTGCTGGCCGCAGCGGGTGTGCGGCAGTTCATCGACATCGGCGCCGGGCTGCCGACCAGGCAGAACGTCCACGAGGTCGCGCTGGAGGCCGCGCCCGACTCCAGGATCGTCTACGTCGACAACGACCCGATCGTGCTGGTGCACGCCAGGGCGCTGCTCGCCGAGACCCCGCGGACGATCGTGGTGCGGGCGGACCTGCGCGATCCCGCCTCGATCCTCGAGGACCCCTGGGTCCGCGCCCACATCGACTTCAGCCGCCCGGTGGCCGTGCTGCTGTTCGCCATCCTCCACTTCGTTCCCGGCGACCAGGAGGCGGCCGAGATCGTCGCCCGGCTGCACGCCCCGCTGGTCTCCGGCAGCCATCTGGCGCTGTCGCACAGCTACGCGGGCGACCTGACGGGCGAGACCATCAGGAACGGCCGGTCGGTGTACCGCTCGGCCACCCCCGGATCCATCACGCCCCGCACGACCGAGCAGGTCGGCGCCCTCTTCACGGGCCTCGACGTGTTGGAGCCCGGTGTGGTGCCGATCGACGCCTGGCGTCCCTCGCGGCCCGGCGTCGCGGCCGACTTCGACAAGCCGGGCCTGCTCGGCGCCGTCGCCCGCCTCCCGTAGCGCCGCCGGCCCTCTTCACAGGCGTCACCCGCCCCACGGCGCCTCCAGCCGTCTCTTCGCAGGCGTCACCGGCCTCCCACGGTGCCTCCGGCCGCGTCTTCGGAGGCGTCGCCCTCCTTCGTCGGCCAGCGTCTTCGAAGACGTCGCCCGCCTTTCCGGGCGCGGTCAGCCGGTGGCCGGTTCCTCGGCGGCGGCCGGTGCGCCGAAGCCCGCCGCCACCCGGTGGCCCAGCGCGGGCGGCAGGGCCGGGAGCGCCTGCCTGACCTGCTCGGCGCCCAGCGGCCCGAACCGCCCGGCGTGCTTGAGCGCGAGCTGGGCGGCGCGGCCCTGCACCTCGTAGGAGCTGTGGTGGAAGGCAGTGCCGAGCGCTGCGGCGATCTCGTCCGGCTCGACGGCGCCCTGCCGTACGCTCTGGTCCAGCCAGGTCAGGCCGGTGCGGGCGAGACCGGCCTCGGCCCTGAACACCAGCCCCTCGACGGCCTCGGCCACGTGGCCGGGTTCGTGCCGGGGCAGCCGCCGCAGGTGACGCAGCGCGAGCTCGGCGACCGGCCCCGGCGCGGCGGGCAGCAGCCGCAGGTAGTCGCGGGCCCGCGCGGCCACCTCCGCCTCCTCGGGGGCGAGCAGCTCGTGCAGGCGGACGAAGAAGCGCAGGTCCTGGGCGGTGCCGCCGCGCAGGAAGCGGCGCACGCACCCGTCGAGCAGCACCTGCCTGTCGTCGGGTCTGCGCAGCCGGCGCAGCCACGGCGACAGCGGTTCGATCCGCTCGTGCCGCAGCACCCTGCCGACCCCTTCGGCCTCGAACATCCGGGGCAGCAGCGCCGGCCACAGCGGATCGGCCCGCGGCCGCACCCCTTCCGACACCCAGGCGACGACCAGCGGATCGTGCTCGGGCGGCGGCGCTCCCGTGCTCCGCAGCAGCGCCAGCGCGAGCGGGGCGGCGACGTCCTGCGGGCCGCTCAGCCCGGCCGCCAGCCGTACGGCGAGGTCGGCCTGCCACGTGGCGGGCCGCTCGCCGAGCAGGCGGAGCAGGGGAGCCGGGTCGGCCGACACCACACGGCCGGAGAACGGCCGCCGGCGCGTCAGGTCGCGCCTGGTCAGCCACGACGCCACCGCGGAGACGGCGCTGAGCGTGCCGGCCCCCGCCAGCCGCACCAGGTCGGGCCACCTCTCCCACGGCTCGACCGTGTCGTCCCAGACGTCGCTGGACCAGCGCGCCTCGTCCTTGGCCTCGCTGCGGGCGCGCATGACCGCGATGTGGCCGCGCAGCTCGCCGGCGACCCGCTTGCGCTCGCCGCCGTCGAGCGCGAGCAGGCGCCGGACGAGCGCGTCCGCGTTGCCCGCGTCGATGAGGTCGCGGATCTCGGCCCAGGCGGTGGAGCTGGTTCCCATGTCCTGCGTCATGGGTGGGAACCATAGAGATCGTCTCCGACAGAAACGGCGGGCGTGACACCCGTGTGAGGAGGGCCGGAACCGAGGGCCGCGCGACCCTTGCGGCAACCGGCCCGAGGAGGTAGACACCGTGACCCTGACCCTCTGCTCCGCCGCCAGGGCGGAACAGTGGTGAGAGCACCGGGACGGCCGCGCAGCCAGGAGGTCGACGCGGCCATCCTCGCCGCCGCGCTCGACCTGCTCATCGAGTGCGGCGCCAGCCTGACCAGCATCGAGCAGGTCGCCCAGCGGGCGGGGGTGACCAGGGCCACGGTCTACCGCAGGTTCGCCGACAAGACCGCGCTGCTGGTCCAGGCGATCGAGTCGGTGCACAGGGACCACGAGCCGGGCGCGATCGACTGGCCGAGCGTCGAGGCGATGCTCACCGACTGGGCGCGCTACCTCGGCGAGCCCCGCAACCGCAGGATGCTGCGCCGCCTGTACGGCGCCGCCGACGACTACCCCGAGCTGCTGCGGGCCTACCGCGATCAGAACGGCGCGCGGAGGGCGGCGGCCGAGCACGCCGTACTGGCCGCGGCGCTCGAGCGCGGAGAGCTGCCGCCCGGCACCGATCTCGGCGTCCTGCAGCAGGTGCTGAACGGCTCGATCCTGCAGCACCTCGGCTCCCGTCCCGACACCGAGAGCACGGCCGACATCAAGGCCTACTTCGAGGCGGTGCTCAGGCAGCTGGGCTACCGGCCCTCCTCCTGAAGGACGCGCTGGGCGACGGCGAAGGCGGCGTTGGCCGCGGGCACACCGCAGTAGACGGCGCTCTGCAGCAGCACCTCGCCGATCTCGTCCGGCGTGAGCCCGTTGCGCAGCGCGCCCCGCACGTGCAGCGCCAGCTCCTCGGTGTGGCCGCGGGCCACCAGCGCGGTGAGCGTGACGCAGCTGCGGGTGCGCAGGTCCAGCCCCGGCCTGGTCCAGATCTCGCCCCACGCGTACCGGGTGATGAGGTCCTGGAAGTCGCGGGTGAACGGGGTGGTGCGGGCGATGGCCCGCTCGACGTGCTCGTCGCCGAGTACGGCCCGCCGTACCTCCATGCCGCTCGCCCTGCCCAGGTGGGCCTCCAGGGCGGCGGTGACGGCCTCGGGACGGTCGAGGTTGGCCAGGTGAGCGGCGCGCGGCAGCTCGACCAGGGTGGCGTCGGGCAGTCCGTCGGCCAGTTCCCTGGCGTGCGCGGGCGGGGTCGCCGGATCGGCGCGCCCGGCGATGACCAGGACCGGCACGGCGATCCGCGCCAGCTCGGGCCGCAGGTCGTAGCCGGCCAGCGCGTCGCAGCAGGCGGCGTACGACTCGGGGTCGGTCGCGGCCAGGTCGTCGAGAAGCGCGCGGACGGGCGGGCCGGCGAACCAGCGGGCCGCCGCGCCCTCCAGCAGGGCAGCGGTGCCGTGCTCCCGCACCAGGGCCGCCCGCTCCCGCCAGCCGCCGGGCTCGCCGAACCTGGCCGACGAGCAGACCATGCTCAGCGTCGTCACCCTGCCGGGGTGGTGGAGGGCCAGGTGGGCGCCGATCGCGCCGCCGAGCGAGATGCCCGCGTAGTGGAAGCGGTCCCAGCCGTGGTGGTCGGCCAGCCGCAGGACGAGGTCGGCCAGCCCCGCGACGCCGTCCACCCTGGCGGGCTCGCCGGCGCCGTGACCGGGAAGGTCGAAGCGCAGGACGCGATGGCGGCGGGCGAGGGCGGCCACCTGGGGCTCCCAGACGCGCAGCGACGTGCCGAGCGAGGGACCGAGGATGATCGGATGTCCGGCCGCGGGGCCGTCGAGCCGGTGGGGCGGCAGTGTCACGAGGTCTCCGGTGCCGGTGGCATGGCGGTACGGCGCAGCGCCCTGTCGACGAGTTCGGGCGCCGAGCCCAGATAGGTCGCCGGATCGAGCAGGTCGGGGTCGGCCACCTGCCGCGGGTCCTGGCCCTCGGCCGGCTCCCTGCCGGCCATGCCGGCCATGGCGGCGACGCGCTCGGAGAGGATGCGGCCGCCGGTCGCCTCCAGATCGGCGCGCATGCGCTCGGGGTGGACGCGCAGGCCCTCGGCCAGCTCGGCGGCGTCGCGCGCGGCCCCGCCGACGACGCGCAGCAGCTCGCGCAGCGGCTGCCACTCGGCGTGCCAGGCGCCGGCCGGCCGTTCGTCCTCGGCGGCCAGCGAGCCGTACAGGACGGCCGCCAGCGGTGGCGCCTGGCGGGCGGCGGCGGCGATCCAGGTGGCGCGCACCGGGTTGTACTTGTGCGGCATGGCCGACGAGCCGCCGCCCGCCCCCTCCGACACTTCGCCGATCTCGGTGCGCGACAGGACCAGCACGTCCGCGGCGAGCTTGCCGAGCGCGCCGGCGGTGAAGGCCAGGGCGCCGCCCAGGTCGGCGACGGGCGTGCGCAGCACGTGCCACGGCAGCGCCGGCTCGGCCAGCCCGACCTCCTCGGCGAAGGCCGCGGCCAGCGCCATCCCGACGTCACCGGCGGGCGGCGCGGAGACGGACGCGGCGGGGGACGCGGAGGGGGACAGGGCCAGCGCGTGGGCGTGGAAGGCGGCCATGGTCCCGGCCGCGCCGCCGAGCTGGGCGGGCAGCCCGGCGCGGACGGCCCGCAGGCGGTCGGCGGCGTCCAGCGCGAGCGCGCGCCAGCCCGCCGCCTTCAGCCCGAACGTCGTCGGCACCGCGTGCTGGGTGAGCGTGCGGCCGGGCATCGGCGTGGCGCGGTGCTCGGCGGCCAGCGTGGCAAGCGCGGCAGCCGTACGGGACAGGTCGGCGAGCACGTGCTCCAGCGCCCGGTGGGCGACGAGCATGAGCGCGGTGTCCATGATGTCCTGGCTCGTCGCGCCGAGGTGCACGTACGGCGCGCCCTGCGAACCGGCCGCCGATCTCAGGTCGGCGACCAGCGGGATCACCGGGTTGCCGCCTTCGCGGGCCCGCAGGACGAGCGCGTCCAGGTCGAACCGGCCGGCGCGGGCCGCCTCGGTCACCGCGCGGGCCGCCTCGGCGGGGACGGCGGGCAGCACCGACGCCCACGCGCGGGCCAAGGCCGCCTCGGCGTCGAGCATCGCCCGCAGCACCGCCTCGTCCCCCGTCGCCGCCTCGGCGGGCGAGCCCGCGCGACCCGCCGACAGCAGCCCCCGATCAGCGGAAGTCAAGGAACACCGTCTCCCGCTCGCCCTGCAGCCGCACGTCGAACACGTAGACCCCCTGCCGCTCCTCCCGCGCCAGCAGCGTCTGCCGCCGCTGCGGTCCGAGCCCGGCCAGCAACCGGTCAGTCTCATCGAAGCGCAGGTAGGCGCGGGTGTACAGGTGGTGGCCGAGCCCGCGCGCGAAGACGCACACCGAGATGTACGGCAGGCCGGGAACCAGCGTGCGCAGCATCCAGTGGCCGTCGGCGTCGGTGGCGACCCGGCCGAAGCCGGTGAAGTCGAGCCCGTGCCTGCCGACGATCGCCCCGGTGACCGGATCGCGGCGCAGCGTGCCCGGCGCGCCGCGCAACCCGCCCGCGGGGTCGGCCTGCCAGAACTCCAGCAGCGCGTCGGGCACCGGCTCGCCCGCGCCGTCGTACACGTGCCCGTGGACGACGATGCCGCCGCTCGCCAGGTCGCCGCCGCCGGCGAACGGCAGCGCGTAGCCGTAGAAGGGGCCGACGGTCTGCGAGGGCGTGGGATGCGTCATGACTCCGTCCAGGTGGCAGAGGGACCGTCGAGCACGATGTCCCACCGGTAGCCGAGCGACCACTCCGGCACCGACAGGTCGTGGTCGTAGGCGGCGATCAGCCGCCGGCGCGCCCGCTCGTCGAGCACCGAGTTGAAGATCGGGTCGTAGGGGAACAGCGGGTCGCCGGGGAAGTACATCTGGGTGATCAGGCGCTGGGTGAAGGCCGTGCCGAACACCGAGAAGTGGATGTGCGCCGGCCGCCACGCGTTGACGTGGTTGCGCCACGGGTAGGCGCCCGGCTTGATCGTGGTGAACGCGTACCGGCCCTCGTCGTCGGTCAGGCAGCGGCCCACGCCGGTGAAGTTGGGGTCCAGCGGGGCCGGATGGTCGTCGCGCTGGTGCGCGTAGCGGCCCGAGGCGTTGGCCTGCCACACCTCGACGAGCTGGCCGCGCACGGGACGGCCGGCCCGGTCCAGCACCCGCCCGGTGATGGTGATGCGCTCGCCGAGCGGCTCGCCGCGGTGCTGGCGGGTCAGGTCGGCGTCCAGCGCGGTCACGTCGGTGGCGCCGAAGACCGGCCCGGCCAGCTCGGCGGCTTCGGGGTCGTCGACCACGACCAGCGGCTGCCGAGGATGGCGCAGGGCGCTGCTGCGGTAGGGGGCGAAGTCGCGGGCGGCGTGGTGCAGCTCGGCGCCCTCCTTGAGATACGCCTCGTGCAGTTCGGCGATCTCCGCGGAGATCTGCTCTTGCGTCATGGGGGCTCCTCAGCGTTCCAGGACGACGGCCAGGCCCTGGCCGACGCCGATGCACAGGGCGGCGAGGCCGATGCCCGATCCCGCGGCGGCCAGCTGGTGCGCGACCGCGCCGGTGACCCTCGCGCCTGAGGCGCCCAGCGGGTGGCCGACGGCGATGGCGCCGCCGCGCGGATTGACGACCTCGGGGTCCAGCTCGGGCAGCTCGGCCAGGCAGCCGAGCACCTGGGCGGCGAACGCCTCGTTCAGTTCGACGACGGACGGCTCGCGGCCGCGCAGCGCCTTCCGCATCGCCTCGACCGGCGCCAGGCCGAAGTACTGGGGTTCGATCGCGCTGACCGCGCTCCCGGTGATCCTGGCCAGCGGTTCCCGGCCGACACGGGCCAGCCCCTGCCGATCGCACAGCAGCAGGGCGGCCGCGCCGTCGTTGAGCGGCGAGGAGTTGCCCGCCGTGACCGTGCCGTCGTGCCGGAAGGCGGGCTTCAGCCTGGCCAGCGCCTCCATCGAGGTGTCGTCGCGGATCGACTCGTCGCGTGTCACGTCGCCGACGGGCACGAGCTCCCGCGTGAAGTCGGCCCGCGCCGCCTTCCGGTGGCTGGCCAGCGCGTAGGCGTCCTGGGCCGCCCTGGTGATCCCGTGCTTGTCGGCGATCAGCTCGGCGCCCTCCCCGAGCGGCACGGTCCATTCGGGCGCCATGCGCGGGTTGACCAGGCGCCAGCCGAGCGTGGTGGAGACCAGCTCCTGGTTGCCCGCGGGAAAGGCCCGCGACGGCTTGGGCAGCACCCAGGGGGCGCGGCTCATCGACTCCACACCGCCCGCCACCACCACCGACGCCTCACCGAGCGCGATGGCGCGGTAGGCCTGGATCACCGCCTCCATGCCCGAGCCGCACAGCCGGTTCACCGTCGCGCCCGGCACCCCGACCGGCAGGCCCGCCAGCAGGACGGCCATGCGGGCCACGTTGCGGTTGTCCTCTCCCGCGCCGTTGGCGTTGCCGAACACGACGTCGGCGATCGCGGCCGGGTCGAGGGCGGGGGAGCGGGCCAGCAGCTCCCTGACGACGTGCGCCGCCAGGTCGTCGGGGCGGACGCCGGACAGCGCGCCGCCGTACTTGCCGATGGGCGTGCGGACCGCGTCGACGACGTAGACCTCGTTCACAGCCACGACGCTAGGGCGCCGGCCGCCTGACCGCACGCACCCGCTTCCGGTGAGCGGAAGCTGCCGCGCGCCCTCAACCGACATCGATCCGCAGGCGGAGCCGGCCGTCCTCCATCCGCACCCGGGCATCGAGGACCGTGGGCCGGCGTACGCGCCGACGGGGGTCACGGCGGCGCGGCAGAAGCCATGGGCGTGCCCTTCCCCCGACGGCCTCGGGGTCAGGTCTTGACCGCCCCGGCGGTGAGGCCGCCGGTGATGAAGCGCTGCAGGAACTGGAAGAGGACCAGCACCGGCAGTGCCCCGATCAGCGCGCCGGCCGAGAAGACGCCCCAGCTCTGCCCCAGCTGGTAGGAGACGAGCTGGTAGAGGCCGACGGCGAGCGTCTGCTGGTCGGGGTCGGTCAGCACCAGGCCGGCGATCACGAAGTCGTTCATGGTCGCCACGAACGAGAACAGCGCCACGACGACCAGGATGGGCCGCACCAGCGGCAGCAGGACCAGGAAGAAGACCTGGGCGTGGGAGGCGCCGTCGATCTGCGCCGAGTCGTCCAGGTCCTTGGGCACCGAGTCGAAGAAGCCCTTCATCAGGTACGTGTTCACGCCGAGCGCGCCTCCGAGGTAGACCATGACCAGGCCGAGCCTGCTCCCGAGGCCGAGCGGCGGGAACACCTCCTTGACGGCCGACAGCAGCAGGAAGATCGCGACATAGGCCAGGACCTGGGGGAACAGCTGGATGAACACCAGCCCGAGGAGCCCCGCCCTGCGCCCCCTGAACCGGAAGCGCGAGAACGCGTAGGCGGCGCACGCCCCGAGGAACACCGACCCCGCCGCCGTGATCAGCCCGATCGCCATGGAGTTGGCGAACCAGCGGGGGAAGGGATGCAGCTCGTCGGTGAACAGCGTGGCGTAGTGATCCCACGTCACCGCCGCGAACAGGTCGTTCGACCCGGTCAGCGTGCCGCTGGGGTTGAGCGAGGCCGCGACCACGAACACCAGCGGGAACAGCGCGACCGCCACGGCCGGCAGCCCGGCCAGATGCCTCCACGCTCTCATGCCGCCTCCAGCCGCCGTGCCCTGCGGAACCCGGCCAGCGAGACGGCGGCGATCACCATGAAGATCACGATGGAGACCGCGCACGCCAGGCCGTAGTTCCTGGAGGCGCCGCCGAAGGCCAGCTTGTACACCAGCGAGATCAGCAGGTCGGTCGATCCCACGTCGACCGGCGCGTTCGCGTCCCTCGGCCCGCCGCCGGTGAGCATGTAGATCACGTTGAAGTTGTTGAAGTTGAAGGCGAACGTCGCCACCAGCACGGGAGCGGTCGATGCCAGCAGCAACGGCAGCTTGATCGTCCGCAGCACCCGCCACGGCCCCGCCCCGTCCATCTGCGCGGCCTCCGACAGCGTGGGCGGGATCGCCTGCAGGGCGCCGGTGCAGATGAGGAACATGTAGGGGAAGGCGATCCATACGTTCACCAGCAGCACGCTCAGCTTGGCCAGCCACGGGTCGGACAGCCAGGGGACGCGGGCGCCGCCGAGCAGCACGTCGTTGACGAAGCCGTGGTCGGTGTTGAGGAGCCCCTGCCAGAGCAGCGCCGCCATGAACGCGGGGAAGGCGTAGGGGAAGATCAGCAGCGAGCGGTAGATCCGGTGCCCGTCCAGGAGCAGCGCGAGCGCGAGCCCGAGGCCGAAACTGAGCGCCACCGACAGGATCGCGAAGACGAACGTCCAGGCGAGCACCTCCAGGAACGGCCCCCTGATCCCGGAGTCGGTCAGCACGCGGGTGAAGTTCTCATGGCCGACGAAGACCTTCCAGCCGGGGCTCAGGGCGCGCCCGTCGGCGGCGGTGAACGCGCCGCGCCCCGTGTCGCGGTACACGGTGGTCCCGTCGGTGATGCTCCCGGTGGCCGCGTCGTAGGTGAGCGTGGCCCGGTACAGCGTGGCCGTCATGCCGTCGGCGGTCTTGAGCGTGCCGCCGTCCGCCGGCTCGCGCAGCGCCGTGATCTCCGCCTGCCTGGCGACGATCTCGCCGTACGTCAGCGGCCGCCATCCGGCCGCCGGCCGGCCCTGCACCAGGAGCCCGAGGCGCCCGTCCCGCTCCATCACCCTGATCGGGTACGGCACGGCCCCTGCCACCTTCACCTCGCTGCCGGCCAGGATCGCCGCGACCGCGTCCGCCTTGCTCCCGTTGTGGCCGTCGCCGTAGTTCGTGAACGCCGCGTAGCCGGTGTAGAGGACCACGTACACCTGGTACACGAGAAGCAGCACGACGCCGGGCGCCAGGTACTTGGCGGGCACGGCCCGCCTGCTCAGGTAGATCCGGTTGATCGCCGCCGTCCCCGCCAGCAGGCCCGCGAACATCCACCACGACCGTTGCGAGCCGAGCGCCACCAGCCCGTACAGGGCCAGCGCGTCAGCGACCGCGAGCGGCAGCAGCCTCAGCGCGCGCTTCACGAGTAGCCGATCTTGGCGCGGATCTTGTCCCCGGCCTTCCTGGTCAGCTCCGCTGGGTCGCCCTCGCCAGCGATGATCGCCAGCTGGGACAGCCCCCAGTCGGCCCACACCGCGTCCATCTGGGGGACGTTGGGCGTGGGCACGCCTTCGGCGGCGGCCTTGGCGAACCCCGTCATGACCAGGTCGCCCGCGAGCTCGTCGCGCACCGACGTCATCGCGGGCGGGCGCCCTCCCGCCGCGTGCAGCGCCTTCTGCGCCTCCGGCGTGGCCAGGTAGTTGAGGAGCAGGTCGTTGGCCAGGATCGGGTTGGCGCTCTTGGCGCTGATGTAGAACCCCTGCACGCCCACGAACGGCCTGGCCGGCTCGTCTCCCGCCGGAGGCAGGGCATCCACCGAGAACGGCACGCCCGCCTTGACGACGGCCGGCGCGTCCCACGGCCCCGTGACCAGGAAGGGCGTCTCACCCTTGAGGAAGGCGCTGGTCGCGATGTCCCCGGTCAGCGAGGTGGACACCGCCTTCCGCTGGGCCAGCTTCCGCAGGTACGCGGCGAACCGCAGCCCGCCCGCGTTGTCGATCTCCAGGTCGCCGCCCTCACCGAAGACGCGCGAGCCGAAGGAGGTCTGCAGGGCGTAGAGGTGGAACGGCGAGCCCGCCTTCGGATCGACGGGCAGGCCGACGGGGTGGACGGCCCTCCCCGCGGCCACCAGCGCCTCCCCCTTGGCCACCAGCTCGTCGAAGGTCCGGGGGGCGACGGGGACCAGCGTGTTGTTGCGCAGGACCGCCACGCTCTCGACCGCGTACGGCAGGCCGTAGGTCTGCCCCTGGTAGGTCATGCCGTCCAGCGCCACCTTCGAGAAGAGCGAGGCCTTGGCTGAGAGGTCGAGCGGGCTGACGACGCCGTTCTGGACGAGCTTGCCCAGCCAGTCGTGCGGGCCGACGATCACGTCAGGCCCCTGGCCCGAGGGCGCCTGCGAGACGAAGTCGTCACGCAGGTTCCCCATCGCCTTCTGCACGATCTTGACCTTGACGCCGCGGTCCTGCTCGAACCGGGCGGCGATCCGCGTCAGCGGGGCGGCCCTGTCGTCGTCGGCCCACACGGTCAGTGTCGGTGTGGCCGCGGGCTTGTGCTCGGCCGCGCGTTCGTCCTGCGCGCAGCCGGCCAGAGCGCATCCGGACAGCAGGAGGGCGGTGAGGATGGGAAGGGTACGCATCGGGGTTCTCCTCAGGATCCGGCGTGCGGATCGACCTGGGCGGGATCGCTCCAGCCCGCGACGCGCACCCACACGCGCCGGTCACCGTCGTGCCGTAGGGGGGTTCGGATGGGCAGGCCGTCGGCGCCCAACCCGTCGCGGCGCCAGCCGCGGCCGACGGTGCCGTTGAGGCCGACGCCGCGGGGCAGCCGCCACGCGCCGTGGTGGACGCCGGGCGCGACCTGGGTGGTGACCAGGCCGGAGAAGTAGACGGGTGAGTCGGCAGGGGTGTCCACCGGGACGACGACGGTGACGTCGAGCAGCGCGTCGGGCGCGCCGTCGACGACCGTGACCCGCTCGGTCACCTGCAGTTCGCCTGTCCTGACGACGACCTCGGCGGTGCCGGCCCCGGCGCCGGTCAGCAGGCCGTGGCCCGCGGGCTCCAGCACGTGAGGCGGCCGCCACGTCACCTCGGCGCTCAACACCGAGTAGACGCAGCCGTCCGCCCGCACGCCGACGGGCGCGACGTCGACCGCCTGGCCCACGGCGACCGTGCCGTCCGTGCCGTCCGTGCCGTCCGTGCCGTCCGTGCCGTCCGTGCCGTCCGTGCCGTCCGTGCCGTCCGTGCCGTCCGTGCCGTCCGTGCCGTCCGTGCGT